>NZ_JAACGC010000024.1:0-55550 GCF_029237385.1 Aeromonas sp. 1HA1 | reverse complement strand
AGGACTCTGAGGGTAGAATTGGTCATGGCGTATCACCTCTGTTAATTGAGATTCTTCGCGGGAATCAATCAGCAGGATACGCCACCTTCTCTATCTCCCCCATACACCAGAAATCACCATAACTCTGTCGAAGAAGACACAGGGCTACTCACAGTCAAGTGGGGTGAGGACAACAACATGCAATGCATAATAGGGTATATGTTGATACCCGAAGCCAGAGACGGCACTACAATGTCCATTCAGGTCTTAGACTCGGAATGCCAATAGTGAATAGGTTCCGGCTCTTCGGCCTCGGTTAGGCGTTAATCGGATGGTCGTTCCTCTCATCTATGGAAACTTCATGAACAGGCTTTTTAGCTGTAACCAATTGAAATATATATTCAAAAAGGCGATACTCATGTAATGCGCAAACGCGATCGTCAAATTTCCTACTGCTGTTCGGCTATCCGGTTTCTGCATCACCTCGATATAGTCTCGCTTCATCGTCTTCACCAAGCTCCCCGCTATACCGTTACTCTGTGGACTCCTCACCGCCATTGTTCTGGGCGCGAACCCGATTTCACGTGCGAGCGCCCGGATCTCATGGGACCGATACGCCGAGCCATTATCGATCAGCCATTCGCAGGTAACGCATCCCCGAAGCGACGTTCGACCGCGCGCAGCATGACATCTTTCACCGCGTCACTGTTGTAACCCCCGGTGCTGGCCGCCCAATCCAAGGCTTCTTTGTCGCAGCACTCCATGTCGAACGTGATCTGTCGTTTTTCGCCGTTATCGCAGCGAAATTCAAAGCCATACGAGCACCACCACCGATTGATCTCTTTGACTGCGACACGCCCCTTTTGTGCCTGCTGGCTCAACTGCGCCGCAGGTTCCATGATCGCGTATGACGCGATATACCCGCTTGGTGTTGACTACGGGTTGTCACGCGGCCTCTGGACTGACGCCGTAACAGCGCCCTGACTCGCCTATAGCCATAGGAGGGGAGTTCTGCCACCACATCCATGATCCGTGCAAGCAAAGCGCTGTCATCGTGTTGGCGACCATCTCGCCAGTCTGGCTTTCGATGAACATGAACCGATAGCGGCGCAGGAGATACATCAAGGGTCTGGCTCACAGTCCTTAATCGTCGTCCCCTGGCAACCAGGGCGCATGCGCTATCCATTTTTTTGCTCGGCTATACTCCACCGCTTCTTTGAGGATCTCGTTCTTCATGGTCTTCTTCCCGAGCAGACGCTGGCGTTCTCGTTATCTGCTATGTCGCAGCGAGTTTGATTGAAGGGTGGTCCGGGGAAGTAGATAATCCCTCCTTTACTTTTGATTTTTACTGTATAAAAATACAGTTATAAATCATGGAGACTTATCCTATGCGTCTGGAAATCATCATCGACAAGAAACATCAGATCCCCACCACCACCATGGAGGCGCTGCGTCAGGAGTTGCTCAAGCAGTTGGGCGAGAAGTTCCCCGACCTGCATGTGCGGGTCGCACCGGGCGGTGCCATGGCGATGACGGTCAGCCGTGCCAGCAAGGAAGACAAGGAGCTGGCGGAGGCCATGGTGCAGGAGGTGTGGGAGAACGCTGACAGCTGGATGCCGGAAAACGCCGCCTCCTGAGGCTCGCTGGCCGCCCTGAGTCGTGTATGGCAGGCGCCAGAAAGACTCAACAAGGATCAGAGAAAACGCAGCCCCGGCTGCGTTTTTCCGTTTCTGGCCACACATGGAATTTACCTGCTCACATCGTGCTGGAAGGGGGATCCTGCGCCTTACAACCCGGCCCAGCGCTTGAGGCTATTGACCTGTACCCGCTGGTTGGCCTGGGCTATCTCGCGGTGGGCACGCAGCGCCTTGATGGCCTCGGGCAGGGCGGCGTGGACCTCGGCGGCCGTCATGCCGGGATGCAGCGCGGGGTGATAGGCAAGCTTGAGCAGCACATAATCGAGTCCGGTCGGGAAGCTGTCGATGCTGTTGTCGTTGAAGATGGAGGGAAACACCTTGTCCGAGTCGTTGGGCAGGCCCATCACCTGGGTGAGTTCTTCTACTACGCAATCGAGAAAACGCCCCTTGGCCCGGCTGTAATCTACCGGAATGATGATGGTGGCGCGGGCTATCTCATAGCGGGCATTGGTGGCGAAGTTGGCTATGCACAGCCCCTCTTTGAGCGCCATCTTGATGGAGGCATCCTGGCCCATGGTCCGTTTGGCCCAGCTCGCCATCTGCGAGTGTTGGGTCATGATCAGGGTGATGTTGGCGTTGTCGTTCACCAGTGTGATAGGGCGACCTATGATGCTGGCCAGATGCTGGCTCTGGATCTTGACCACCTCGGCCTGCAGCGGCTTGTCGCCAAATTCATTGATGAGCCTGAGACGGATGGGTTGCTGCCAGCGGGAGAAACGCACATTCTGCTCGTGGCCATATTCCTGTTTCATGGCGACTTCGAAGAAGCTCTGCGTCAGATAGGCGTCGCTCTGCCAGTGGTCGGCGGCGTGCAGGGAAAGCGGTGGGAGCAGCAGCACCAGACTCCACAGGCTCATCAAGCCTCCCTTGAATGTGCGAGCACGGTGCAGTAGCGGATGGCGCAATGGGATCATGTTTCCTCCTTGAAACGGCAATCGGTCAGCGCGCGGCGCGCTCAATATCGCGCCAAGTGAGCCAGAGCCTGAGATCAAACTCCAGTTGATGATAGTCCGGCTCCATGTGTTGACAGAGCTGATAGAAGGCCTTGTTGTGATCCTTCTCCTTCAGGTGGGCCAGTTCGTGCACCACTATCATCTTCAAAAAGGCGGGGTGAGCCTCCTTGAACAGGGCGGCGATGCGGATCTCGTTCTTGGCCTTGAGCTTGTTGCCCTGTACCCGGCTGACATAGGTGTGCAGGCCGAGGGCATCCTTGATCACGTTGATCTTGCCATCGAAAATCACCTTGGACAGCGGCGCCGAGCTTTTCAGATAGCAGTTCTTCAACTCCATGGTGTAACTCAGCAGCGCCTTGTCACTCTGGATCAGGTGACTGTCCGGGTAGCGTTTTTCCAGCATGTCGCCGAGCTTGCCCGCCGCGATCAGCTGTTGTACCTGGGCCTTGAGCTGGTCCGGGTAGCCCCCGAGATAGGTCAGTTCCGCCATGGTTTGTCACTCGTCACATCAAAAAAGAGCGCCATTGTAGTCATCCCGCGTTGGCTTGGGTAGGGCTTGCTCTCTTCCCTGCGTGTGTTCGTCCAAGCAAAAGGGCCGTCACTGTGATCAATGACGGCCCTTGCTGGCGATGGTGCGGGATCAGCGCCTGCGATAAAGGCCGGGGTCCACCTCTTCATACTGGCTCACCAGATATTGATAGAAGGCGAGGCTGGAAGGGGAGCTCGGTTTTTTCAGCTCGTCGGCAATCCGTTCCGGCTTGGCGATGATGAACTTGGGACTCTGGCGCTTGATGTCGGCCAGCACACGTTCACGCACGTCGTAGGGCGGATTGACGTTGGCAAAGAAGAGATAGGCGGAGGCCGGCTGGCGATCGGTCCACAGATAATATTGCGGCTGTATGCCATCGACCCAGATCTTGTCGGTCGGGCCGGTTTCGGCCTTGATCCGATCGACCCGTACCTGAGCCGGCAGGTTGAACGGCGTGCCCTTCAGGCTGCCTTCCCAGGCGTTGTTGAGCAGCAGGACCAGCATGGCCAGCGAGGCGAGCCAGGGGGTGGCACTGCGCACATCCCAGGCGCGCCACAGGGGCACAAGGATCAGCACGGGCAGGGCCCACAGCAGACTGTTGCCGAGCACTTCCCGCACCCGTTCCAGCGACCACTCCTTGGTGCTCCAGCCGTAACCGAGCTGCTGGGCCAGCAGCCAGCTGGCGGTCAGCACCACCAGCGAGATGCAGAGCAGGCCGAGGCCATCGGCTTGCTGCTCGCTGCGATCCAGCAGGCAGGCAAGCGGCAACAGGGCCAGCGGCAGATAGAGCACATCGTAGTGATCGAACACATGGCCGGAAACGGAGTTGGCGACCAGGGTGAACACTACGCCGAACAGGGTGGCGCACAGGACGGGCAGATACCACTCCTGCCGCCGGCTCATCATCAGTATGATGAAGGCGGGTAGCAGCATGATGAGGCCGGTGCGCAGCAGGCCGACGCTGCCCACATCTGGCGAGAAGCCGTTACCGTAGCTGCCCTCGAAGAAGATGTCGAAGGCGTAATACTTGAATTCGGCCAGCAGGCTGTGGTGCTGGAAGTAGGCAAGCAGGGGGGCGCCTATCAGGGCCAGTCCCAGCAGGCTGGAGAAGAGCAGAGCGAAGGCGCAGCGCCACTGTTCGCGCAGGCACCAGTGGCAGAACAGCACCAGATACCAGGCGCCCCAGAAGGCGCCGTTGTTGGTGCGCATCCAGGCTACGATGGCAAAGGTCAGCGCCGCCACCAGGGCAGGTCCCCAGCTGAAGCGTTTGTCCAGCAGCATGGTGATGAAGGCCCATTGGGCGAGGAGGGCCAGATGGAAGGTCCAGTCCTCGGTCATGTTGCCGTAGTAATAACGGGTGCTGTAGAGCGCCAGCACCGCCAGCATGCTACCGAGGCGTGCGCGCAGGGAGAGGCCGAGCTGGCCGAATGCTTGCCAGCTGGCCAGCAGACCGAGCCAGCAGAGCGCCCACTCCAGCAGCCAGATCCCGAAGAAGCCACCCAGGTGGTAACCGAGTGCATTGAGGGCGAAGATCATGGGGCCCTTGATGTCGACCATGTCCCGGTAGAGCACGCCCCCCTCACTCCACATCTTGCCCATCACAGCAAACAATGAAGCATCGAAGCCGGGGGCCATGCCATGAAACAGCGGGTTGCGCAGGCAAAACAGCAAGGCCAGCAGGCCAGTGAGCAGGATCACCAGCGGCCTAAGGCCCGGATTGACACGAGGAGGGGTAAAGCGGATGACATGATTCATGGGTGACCTGTTCCAGCTGGGAAGTCTCGAAAGCGGGCCTATCTTGCCGAGCCTGACTGCGCTATGCAATGGGCGTGGCAGATGTGCTTGAAATAATTTGCAAAAGTGCCGCCTTCTGGCAAGAAAGCGGCACTTTTTATGACAAACGTGGCAGAAGTGGTGGTCTGAGTCCCACTGGGATCACTACATGACGCCAGGGCCCTGATACACAAGCAGCGGCGGCATGACACTCAGCTCGGGCAGATAGCGGGCCCAGCGGATGAAGGCATCCGCCAGCGTGATGCCGAGCTCCTGATTGTGCTGGGTCAGGGTACGGGCCAGCGCCGTGTAGCCCTCTTTGCCGGAGGCGGTATAGGCGCTTGATACCCCCCGGTAGATAGCATCGGCCTCGACCGGCTGCCACTGACCCGGGCTCGCCTCCCACTCCAGCCGGGTGATCCTGGCCCCTTTGGGCTTGTCTGCCTGGTAGCTGAAACGGACGCCGGCAGTATAAGGGAAGCTGCCGCTGCCGTTACCCGTCACGCCGTTGTTGGTGGCGTTGTCGATAGCCCCCTCCAGAGCCTCGGCCAGTTCATGGCCGTGCACCCGATAGAGGGTGAGCGGAATGGCAAAGGGCAGCAGGCGGCCGGCGATATCCGCCTCGCTGAGCGGCCCGGGTTCGAGGGCGCAGCGCACGCCACCTGCGTTGTGCAGGGCGAAATCCACCTGACCGACCTGTTCACGGGCTCCGGTCAGCATGGCGTGGGCCACCAGGGGGGCAACCTGGCTGCCGGCTGGCAGGTTGGCGTCGGGCAGGCGCTGATGGTGCAGTGGCCAGGCGAGCCGGGTCACAATGCGCTGGGTCATGGTTTCGAGCTCGGGCCGGTAGCGCTTGGCCAGATGCGCCTCAAGTTCAGGAGCCGGCTCGCAGAAGTGCAGACCGGCCGGCGGCACAGAGTCAAACGGCCAGGATTGCCAGGGCAGCCACTCCAGCTGGCCCTGGCTGCGCCGCACTCGGCCGCGCGCGTCAAATTCCAGCTCGCACACCCCGAGGCAGAGCGCGCTGTGGGCCGCATGCAGTATGGCGACGTCGTTCACCATCAGCGGATAGCTGCCGTCGCTCTCGAGCCCGAGCGGAGCCAGATCCCCCAGCTGACTGTGAGTGTGGCCACCGATGATGAGGCTGAACTCGGGAAAGCGAGCAGCCAGGCGCTTGTCCTGCTCCAGCCCCAGATGGCTCAGCAAGATGATGTGGTGAATGCCTTCGGCCTTGATGTCGCTGATCGCGGCGACCAGCGTCTCCTCGATGCCGTGAAAATGGGTATAGGCATCCGGATTGGCGATGGCGGCCATCTGCGGCAGTGTGATGCCGAGCAGGGCGAAGGGCACTCCGTCTATGATGCGTTTGTGCCAGGGGCGGCTGGCGTCATGGAGCATGGGCAGGCCCCTCAGTCGCAACGGGGTATCGGCCGGTTCCTGACTGCTGTCCAGGTTGGCGGCCAGCACTGGGAAGTCGAGCTGGCGCAAAAACTCCACCAGAGGACCGTTGCCCAGATCGAACTCGTGATTGCCGATCACCATGGCATCCGGCTGCAGCAGGCTCAGCAGATCTGCGTTGGCTCGCCCCTTGAAACGGTTGAAATAAAGCGAACCCTGGAAGGTGTCGCCGCCGTGCAGGAGCAGGCAGGTCTGACCCGCCGCGTCTGCTTGCTGACGCAGGGCGGTGAGCCGGGAAAGGATGCGGGCATAGCCGCCACATTGAGTACGCCACTCGGACTCGCCAACGGGGGAGAAGCGCATGGGGGCGCCATCGAAATGGGAGTGGCAGTCACTGAAATGGGCAAGTTGAACCGTAATACTCATCTCGGTCCTCCTTAGAGAAAAAAAGAGCTCAGAGTCTACTCCAACCGCGGGGGAAGATACCAGCCCGGCAGGACGCCGGGCTGGTGAGGAAAGCGCCAGATCTGGCAGGGGCCAGAGTCAGGCCCCCCGCTGGTTCAGGCCGAATGTCAGGCGGGGACCATGATCTGGGTGGCGAGGATCACCACCACCAGGCCGACGGCGACCGGCACCGAGGTGCGCTTGACCACCTCGAATGGAGAGAGATTACCCATGCCCGCACAGGCAACCACCACGCCGGAGACCGGGGATATGGTGCGACCCAGGTTGGAGGCTTGCAGCATCGGGATCACCAGATAGGCCGGGTTGATGCCAAGGCTGCTGGCCAGATTGGGGATCAGCTCCACGAAGGCGTAGAAGGGGGCATTGCCCGAGCCGGTAGTGAAGGCGGCCAGGGTGGTGATCACCACCAGTGACAGCATCATGATCATGCCGCCCGAGCCGAGATCCTGTGCATGGGCAAGCAGGGTGTCGATAAAGCCGATAGTCATCAGACCCTGGGCAAAGACACCGGCACCGACCAGCAGCATGACCACACCAGCGAAGGCATCCGCCATGTGACGCCAGCAGACCTGCAGTCCGTCCAACAGCTCCTTGCCGTTGCGGATCCGCACCAGCTCCAGCAGGCTGGCCAGCACCATGCACATCACTATGATGGTGACGATATCCAGCTGTGGACCCCATTTGCCGTCAAATACCAGCACCCCGATGATGGGAGTAAACGGCAGGATGGCGTAGAAGGCGGGGGCGGTGGTGACCAGATCACCCGGGGCGACCGGCTCATTGTGCTCGCCAGACTTCTGGTCCAGGTAGCGCTGCCAGAAGAAGTGAGTCACCGCCATGCAGGCGATGGCAATCAGCGAGATGGGCAGAGTCAGCTTGAAGGCAAAATCCAGCAGCGGCATGTTGGCGGCCTGAGCCGCCATCACCACGTCACCGGAGGTCGGTGCCAGAATGATGGCGGCTGGCGAGGCGCACACGGCCGCAGCCGCGCCACGGGAGATCCCCATGTTGACCATCAGCGGGAACAGGGTGGCCATCAAGAGGACGCCCAGACCGGTTGCAGAGCTCACCGCCAGCGACATGGCGCAGGCAACCAGATAGGCGGCCACCAGCAGGATGTAGGGGGATTTGATGATGCCCAGTGGTTTGCTGGCCAGCTTGACCAGAATGGTGTTGGCGCCGATATGGCTCATGTAGCCGGCAAAACCGCACAGCACCATGATCAGCATGCCAAGGCCACCACCACGATCCACCAGCAGGAAGCGCACATATTCAAAGACGTCGGTGGCCACGTGACCGGTGGAGGTGACGCTGGCAGGCAGTACGGCCTTGCCCATCAGGGCGGTAATGGTCAGCAGCAGCAGACCGCCACTGAGCAGCACCCCGGTGGCCGAGTAGCCCTTGAAGATGTAGCGACCCACGGTCAGGGTGACCAGGGTGCCAATAAGGAGTTCCATCATAGAGTGAGTTCCTGAGTCCGAAATTGAAGGTGGATACATTTTTGGCGTCAACGTGGAGGGTCATCTGACCCATCCCGAAAAGTATCAACATAAAACTCGACGATTGTTATCCAATCAGGGATGGCTCACCATGATGTCAATCATCACTTGTGATCTTGCTTTCAAATCAATGAAAGCGCGGGGTTGCGACTTGTCAATCTGATACTCGGGCTTTTTGACGGGAGTGGGTGACAGTCGCAGGGATCGCGGTTAATCTCCTGCGTCGAGTATTAATACGTTGATAATTAATTAAAATAACACCCCGAGCATCAACGAGGTCAAGGCAGCATAAATGGGAATGATCAGCAAAGTTTTCATGGTGGCAGCCTTGCTGTATGCCGCCACAGCAGGGGCCGAACGTTCTCGTTATACCGGCATCAAGGTCGAGCCTGACATCAAGGTTGATTTCCAGTTTTACCGGGTGTTTGGACCGGATGTCGTCAGCGTGTCCCGCCAGATAGCAAAACAGGGGCAGACCCAGGCCAGAGGCCATATCGGCATGGCCAGCTACCAACTTTCCTGGCAGTTGCAGACCCGCCCCGAGGCCGACCGCTGCGCGCTGGAGCAGGTCAGGGTCACCACCCGCATCAAGGTAATGGTACCGAACTGGATGGACAAGGCGAGGGCCTCCCCCGCAGAGCGCCAGAAGTGGGACACGCTGGTGACCGCCATGTTCGATTATGAGAGCCGTCACAAGCAGATCTTGCTGGAGAGCGTCAGCCAGCTTGGCATCCAGTTGGCACAACTGCCGGTGGAGCGCGATTGCGCCGCCCTGCAATATCAGGCCTGGCAACAGGGGCAGGGGGTGCTGGCCAGCACCCGTGAGCGCTTCACCCAGTTGCAGCAACAGACGGATCACGGCCGCACATTGGGGGTGATCTGGCCCAAGGGCATCTAGCGCCTTGGTCGGCGTTGCCAGCAATAAAAAGGCTATGTCCCAATTACGTGTTGCATGGGGCGCCCCAGCGCCTCATGCAAACATGCTTTGATATTTACGCCTTTTCCATAACGCTCCAGCATCCTGCGCCAACCCAGGTAGTTCTTCAGGTAGTGCGTTGCCACGCCATGGAACCGCTCCATCCACTCTTTCAACCGATGGTGATACTGGATGTGATACGCACCGACCACCCGTTCGCCTTGACGATTGCGCACCACCTGATGGGTTACACCCTGTTCTTTGCTGAAACAGGCATACACACCCGCTCCATCGCTACACAGCACCGCATCCGCTGACACCAACGGCTTCAACACCGCGATGACCGTCTCGGCATCTATTTTCTCCAACTGGAAATCCGCATGGTGGCCTGCACGGTCTTGTACCACCATCACCGGGATGTAATCTGGCCCGGTTCCACGAGTTCGACCTTTACCACCGCGATGACGTGCCGGACGCGGCAGTCCCCGCTGCCCCTTGAACGATTCAAGGAAGAAGGTCTCATCAACCTCAACGATGCCCTCTTCCCGGGTGGCCTGATGGGTTGTCATCGCGCGCAAGAAGCGGTGACGCCAGAGGAACGCGGTGTTTTTGCTGACCCCACAGCGCCGCGCGGCTTGGCGGACAGTCAGTCCTTCGATGAGGGCTTGCGCGTAGTCTTCCCAGCACTGGGCTTTGCGCAACCGGGCCAGAGGAGTTTTAGTCAAAACGGTGCTGGTGCGCAGACACAGTTTGCAACGGTAGCGGCGCAGTCCCCGACTCCATCCCCAAGGCGCCAGCTGGGTGACATCAGCCTGACAATGTGGGCAGCCACTGCATGCCGGTAACTGAGTATTGAGCGAGGTAATGGTGTGGGGTGCAGTGAGCTCCTGCTGAGCAACACGGCGCTGGCGCAGGGTTAACTGGGGAAAAAGAGACAACAGGTGTTGAAAGGCTGGGGTATCCATGATGGTAGACCTCAAGGTGATGGCCTACTTCAAGATTAGCCTTTCAACACGTAATTGGGACAGAGCCAATAAAAACGGGCTCCCGGTGGGGAGCCCGTTTTTATTGTGATGGATTCGCCAACCGGGGCTGGCGGTCAGTTGAGGGGCTTGCCCTTGAGCAGTTTGCGCACCCAATAGCGCGCCGGATGGAGCGTCTCCAGCAGATCGGCGGACAGCGGTAGCGGATCGCCACAGATCTCGCTGGCAAGCAGCTCACCGCACAGCGGCGCCGAGCAGAGGCCCCGTGAGCCGAGCGCCCCCAGCACATACAGGCCGGGATGCAGTGGCAGCGGCGCTGCGTGTGGCTGATCAAACTGGAGCCTGGCGTAGTGATCTGCCAGGCTGGCCAATCTGGCGATTGGCCCCACCACCGGCAGGTGATCCCGGCTGGCGCAGCGCACGCCCACCCGTGCCTCGTTGCCACTGATATTCACCTCGGCTGGCCAGATCTGATCCGGCAGGCAGGCTTGCAGCCGGGTCTGGTTTTGCAGCTGTTCTTCTGCGCGAAACTCGAGGCTGTGCTGGTTGCGGCCATAGCTGGCACCGATACAGTGCTGCTGGTTGTGCGCGGGCGTGAGGTAGCCATCGTAACAGAGCACCGTCTTGAGCCGGCTCAGAGTGGCCGTGGTCGGCACATGGCTCACCTGACCGCGCACCGGATAGAGCGGCAGCTCGGCAAAGGGGAGCAGGGCGGGCAACTGATGACCGGCGGCCACGACCAGATTGGGGGCCTGCCATTGACGCCTCTCATGGTTTTCAACCCGCCAGCCATCTGCTTGCTCATGAATAGCCGTGACTGGGCAATCGTATTCCACTTGCAGCAGGCCGCTGGCTTGCGCCTCCTTGATGGCTGCGCGGGTGAGATCGGCCGGACAGAGCCAGCCCCCCAGCGGATAGCTGACCCCGGCATGACCCGAGGGCAGGCCACATTCGTGTTCGGCTTCAGTGGGCGTCAGTGGGTGCATCAGCGCGGGCGGGAAAGGGCCCTGTTGCATCTTGGCCAGCTTGGCGCTGGATTTGTCGTCATAGCCAAGCTGCACCACACCGCACAATTCAAAGGCGATGGCATGGCGCTCGGCCAGGGTCAGCAGCCGTTGGCGTGCATAACCGAAGGCCAGCGAATAAAAGCGTGACAAGGCATCGTGCTCGCCGTTGAGCAGGGGATAGAGTGCCCCCTGTCGATTACCGGAGGCGCCGGTAGCCAGTTCATTGTCCTCGCAGAGCAGGGTGACCTTGCGGCCCCGCTCCACCAGCGAGAGCGCCGTCATGGCCGAGGCGATGCCGCCGCCGATGATCAGCACCTCGCCGTCTCGCCCCGCCGGTCTGGCATACCAGGGGGCGATGGTGCGCTGTGGTGTCTTGCCTACCCGCTCGCCTGCCAGCATTGCCCACTTGCTGCCATGGCCCTTGACCTTCTTCATGGCAAACCCCGCGACAATCAGGCCACGACGCACGAAGCCGGCGCTGGTAAAGGTGGAGATGGTCGCACCGGGACGAGCCAGGCGGGCCAGGCCCTCGAATAACTCTTGTGTCCACATCTCGGGATTTTTTGCCGGTGCGAATCCATCCAGATACCAGGTATCCACCAGCCCCTGCTCACCATGAGGCACTTGCGGCAGCATATCCTTGATGTCCCCCAGCCAGAGATCGAGTCGAATGCGGCCGCCCGCAAAGTGCAGACGATGGCAGCCAGGGATGGGCAGTGGCCACTGTGCGATGAGTGCCTGGCTGAAGGGGGCAAGCTCGGGCCAGGCGGCCAGAGCTTTGCGAAGATCGCCCTGGGTGAGGGGGAATTTTTCGAAACTGATGAAGTGCAGACGGGCGCCGTTGCCGGTTTGGGGAGCCTGTTCAAGGAAGGCTTTCATTGTCGCCAGAAAGTTAAGGCCTGTGCCGAAACCTGTTTCACCTATCACGAAACTGTCACTATTGTGGTGAGAAAATCGCGCTGGCAACCCATTTTGCTGCAAAAAGACGTAGCGGGTTTCACTTAGACCGTTATCATTGGAAAAGTACACATCCCCGAAGTCACTGGAGAGTGGAGTTCCCGCTTCATTCCAGTCCAATCGGGCATGATGTAAGGATGTTTGACTCACGTTTCCCTCTGCTCGCGTCATAAGAACGCGGGCATTCTACGTGAAAGCAGACCAGTTTGGCAGCCGAAAGCGGGTAGACTTGGCGCCAGTTTTTCCAGACGAGATGAATTAATGAGAAGAGCAGTGATCACCGGTATCGGCGTCATCTCCAGTATCGGCAACAACAAGGAAGAAGTGCTGGCCTCCCTGAAATCAGGTAAATCTGGCATCACCTATTCCGAGCAGTTCGAGCAGCACAACCTGCGTAGCCGTGTCTGGGGTAACATCAAACTCGATCCGTCTGAACTGATCGACCGTAAAGTCATGCGTTTCATGGGTGACGCTGCGGCCTATGCCTATCTCTCCATGCAACAGGCCATTGATGATGCCGGGTTGCAGGAAGATCAGATCTCCAACGAGCGTACCGGCCTGGTGGTCGGTTCCGGTGGTGCATCCGGCAAGAACACCTCAGAGTCCTGCGACATTGCCCGTGAGAAAGGCGTCAAGCGGGTGGGCCCCTACATGGTGCCGCGCACCATGTCTTCCACTACCTCTGCCTGCCTGGCGACCCCGTTCCAGATCAAGGGTGTCAACTACTCCATCAGCTCTGCCTGTGCCACCTCTGCCCACTGCATCGGTCACGCCATGGAACTGATCCAGCTGGGTAAGCAGGACGTGGTCTTCGCCGGCGGCGGTGAAGAGCTGGACTGGTCTTCCACCATACAGTTTGACGCCATGGGTGCCCTGTCCACCAAGTACAACGACACCCCGGAAAAAGCGTCCCGTACCTATGACGCCAACCGCGATGGTTTCGTCATCTCCGGTGGCGGTGGCATCCTGGTGGTCGAGGAGCTGGAGCATGCCCTGGCCCGTGGTGCTCACATCTATGCAGAGCTGACCGGTTACGGTGCCACCTCCGATGGCTACGACATGGTTGCTCCGAGCGGTGAAGGTGCTGTGCGTTGCATGAAGATGGCGATGCAGGGTGTTGGCAAGGTTGATTACATCAACACTCACGGCACCTCCACTCCGGTGGGTGACACCAAGGAGCTGGAAGCTATCCAGACGCTGTTTGGCACTAACGGCCCCAAAATCTCCGCGACCAAAGCGATGACCGGCCATGCGCTGGGCGCTGCGGGCGTGCATGAGGCTGTCTACTCCCTGCTGATGATGGAGCACGGCTTTATCGCCCCCAGCATCAACATCGAGACCCTGGACGAGAAGGCTGAGGGGCTGCCCATCGTACGCGAGTACGAAGCGGCTGATCTCAATACCGTCATGTCCAACAGCTTCGGCTTTGGCGGTACCAATGCATCACTGGTGTTCAGCAAGTTCAAGGCTTGATGAGTCGATGATGTGAAAAAAGGCGCCGCAAGGCGCCTTTTTTATTACCCTCAGGCGGGGTCGGTCAAGGGTAGCCGCATATAGACAGCGTCTTCACCGTACTCGTCCAACGATTTTGGGGTGTTGGCGGGCACAAAGCCCTGCTTGCGCCAGAAGGTCGGGGCATCCTGCACCGCCACCAGCCCGGCATACTCGTAGCCTTCAGCGCTGGCAAAGGCGAGGGCGGTTTCCAGCAGCCGCTGGCCAATGCCCTTGCCGCGCGCCTGTGCTGACACGGCCAGATCGTGCAGGTAGAACTCGTCGTTCCCCGCCAGCGTCTGCATGGGTACCGAGAGGGCGGGGGGCTGGTGGGCGCGCCAAGGATGGCAGAGCAGGTAACCCAGTACCTTGCCCTGATATTCGGCCACCCAACAGCAGTCGGGAGCCAGCTCGGCCTTGCTGCTCATGACCTCGAGGGGTTCAGGATCCAGCTGATGATAACACTCATCCTGAATGGCCATGATGGTGGGCCAGTCATTGGCCCGGGTCGTGCGTATCTGGATCATCGTCATGGGGTATCGCTGCTTGGGTGTGCGGATTACATAATATGTGCGTCGGCCAGCGTACCAGAATGCGTTCATGAACTGAATGACAACCTCCAAATGAGGCTCTTTGTGGCCGGTATTCTTAACGAGCGGTCTGCTTGCTGACCTGCTTGATCAGGTGATAACGCAGGGAAGGGGCATCCGCTGGCACGTCGTTGAGCCGCTCCTTGCTGACGGTCAGCTGGTACTGGTAGCCAGGTTCAAATTGAAAGCCTTCTATCTGCTGATAAAACAGGCTCCAGGCTTGCTGCTCATCGCTGCGAGCCTGCATGCACAGCATGGGGCCGACACCGACGCAGTCGACCAGCTGGCTGTTGATGTAGAGGGTTTCCCCTTGTAACGGGGTCGTCGGTGCGTTCTGACAGGCGGTAAGCAGCAGGGCGGCGCTGATGAACAGTGGTCTCATGATGGACTCCTTCTGATCGACAAGGGGGGCATTAGAGCGGTAAATAAAAAGGCGGTCAATGACCGCCTTGCTGACAAACCGTGTCGATTCAGTGCATCAACGCTGATCGAGCGGGGTGAATTCCCGTTGGGCCAAGCCGGTGTAGAGCTGACGCGGACGGCCGATCTTCTGATCCGGGTCCGAGTGCATCTCGTTCCAGTGGGCAATCCAGCCTATGGTGCGGGAGATGGCGAAGATCACGGTGAACATGGACATAGGGATGCCGATGGCCTTCATGATGATGCCGGAGTAGAAGTCCACGTTCGGGTAGAGCTTCTTCTCGACGAAGTAAGCGTCCGACAGCGCGATGCGCTCCAGCTCCATGGCCACATCCAGCAGCGGATCCTTGATCTGCAGCTCTTCGAGCACCTCGTGACAGGTCTGGCGCATCACCTGGGCACGGGGATCGTGGTTCTTGTAAACCCGGTGACCGAAGCCCATCAGACGGAACGGATCGTTCTTGTCCTTGGCCTTGGCGATGAACTCGGGAATGCGATCCACAGAGCCAATCTCTTCGAGCATCTTGAGACAGGCTTCGTTGGCACCGCCATGAGCTGGTCCCCACAGGGAGGCGATCCCGGCGGCAATACAGGCAAACGGGTTGGCACCGGAGGAGCCGGCCAGACGCACGGTGGAGGTGGAGGCGTTCTGCTCGTGATCCGCATGCAGGGTGAAGATGCGGTCCATGGCGCGTTCGACGATGGGGTTGACCTTGTACTCTTCGGTCGGCACACCAAACATCATGTGCAGGAAGTTACCAGCATAGGAGAGGGCATTGCGCGGCTGCATGAATGGCTGACCGATGGAGTACTTGTAGCACATGGCGGCCAGGGTCGGCATCTTGGAGAGCAGACGGAAGGCACAGATCTCGCGGTGCTCTTCGTTGTTGATGTCGAGCGCATCGTGATAGAAGGCGGACAGCGCACTGACCACACCACACATGATGGCCATGGGGTGGGAGTCACGACGGAAGCCGCGGAAGAAGAAGGCGATCTGCTCGTGCACCATGGTATGGCGGGTGACCAGACGCTCGAACTCGGTGTACTGCGCCTTGGTGGGCGCCTCGCCGTACAGCAGTATGTAGCAGACTTCGAGGTAGCTGGCCTGGGTGGCCAACTGGGCGATAGGGTAACCACGGTGCAGCAAGACACCCTGATCGCCATCGATATAGGTAATGGATGATTTACAAGCACCGGTGGCCATAAAACCGGGGTCAAAGGTGAAGTACCCTTGCGCGCCCAATTTTCTGACGTCGATCACGTCGGGTCCGATAGTCCCGGACAGGATCGGTAGTTCTACCGGGTTTTTACCGGGCAGGTGTAGGGTGGCTATCTTATCAGCCATAGCACGTCTCCTTTGCTCTTTTATAATTTGATTCCAGCTCTACTTTATTACGAGTTTGATGACGCTGGCAAAGGTTCTGACCTGTACCAGGGGCAGCTGGAGCGCCCTATTTGAAACAGAGTTAAGGGGTGCTGTCAATTTTTCTGGATGAACATTAATGGCTTGTTAAATGAGTTGTGAGATCTGGTTTACGGTTTTGGGTTTTCTTTGTAGCTAATTGATTGTCATTGGTTAAGCCCGCCGATATACTGCGCCTCGTGGGTGATGGCTGTCGGTGTTTGAAACGCTTGTGCAAAGTCGGATGCGATATTGAAAATGTTGTTTTTGGCTTTTTTGAGTTGTTTTGGTAACAAAAACCTAGCAAATGCCACTCCGTGCCCTCATAAGCGTGTAAAAACAATAACTAACGTGCTCAATGGAGCTGAGTGGGCAAAGCCGTGAAAAATAAAAAGAGACCTGTAAACCTCGACCTACAGACGATCAGCTTTCCTGTCACCGCCATCGCTTCCATCTTGCATCGTGTCTCAGGGGTGATCACCTTTGTGGCGCTCTCTGTCTTGCTGTGGATGCTTGGTACTTCACTCGCCTCTCCCGAAGGATTTGAAACCGTGGTGTCCATCATGGACAACTTCCTGGTCAAATTCGTGTTGTGGGGGATCCTGACTGCGCTGGCGTACCACATTGTGGGCGGTCTGCGTCATCTGGTCATGGACATGGGCTATTGGGAAGAGCTGGAATCCGGTAATCAGAGTGCCCGTGTGGCCTTCGTGATCACCGCGGTTTTGGCGGTATTGGCGGGAGTACTGGTATGGTAACCAATTCTGCAACATTCGGGCGCAGCGGTGTTCATGATTACATCCTGATCCGTGCCACCGCCCTCATCATGACGGCTTACGTCCTCTATCTGGTTGGCTTTGTCGCATTCAATGACATCAGCTACGAGGTGTGGACCGGCTTCTTCGCCAAAACCTTCACCAAGGTGTTCACCCTGTTGGCGCTGCTGTGCGTACTGATCCATGCCTGGATCGGTCTGTGGCAGATACTGACCGACTATATCAAGCCGGTGGGGCTGCGCGGTGCGCTGCAATTTGCCCTGGTAGTGGTGCTGTTTGTCTATTTGATGACCGGCTTCGTAGTACTGTGGGGGGTGTAAGGTGACTATTCCAACTCGTGAATTTGATGCGGTCGTGATCGGTGCTGGTGGGGCCGGCATGCGCGCCGCGCTCTCGATTGCCCAGTCCGGCAAGAGCTGCGCTCTGTTATCCAAAGTTTTCCCGACCCGTTCTCACACGGTTTCTGCCCAGGGCGGGATCACGGTTGCGCTGGGCAATGCCCACGACGACAACTGGCAGTGGCACATGTATGACACGGTGAAAGGTTCCGATTATATCGGCGACCAGGAAGCGATCGAATACATGTGCAAGACAGGCCCCGAGGCCGTCTATGAGCTGGAGAACATGGGCCTGCCCTTCTCCCGCTTTGACAATGGCTCCGTCTATCAGCGTCCGTTTGGCGGCCAGTCCAAGAATTTTGGTGGTGAACAGGCTGCCCGCACAGCGGCTGCGGCCGACCGTACCGGTCACGCTTTGCTGCACACCCTCTATCAGCAGAACGTAAAGAACAAGACCACCGTCTTCTCCGAGTGGTATGCGCTGGATCTGGTGAAAAACCAGGACGGTCACATCGTTGGCTGTACCGCCATCGATATGGAGAGCGGCGAAGTCGTCTATTTCAAGGCCAAAGCCACTGTGCTGGCCACCGGCGGCGCCGGTCGTATCTACCAGTCCACCACCAATGCCCATATCAACACCGGTGACGGTGTCGGCATGGCGCTGCGCGCCGGGGTAGGGGTGCAGGACATGGAGTTTTGGCAGTTCCACCCGACCGGTATCGCCGGTGCCGGGGTGCTGGTGACCGAAGGGTGCCGTGGTGAAGGCGGTTATCTGCTCAACAAAGACGGCGAGCGCTTCATGGAGCGTTATGCGCCGAACGCCAAGGACTTGGCTGGCCGCGACGTGGTGGCCCGTTCCATCATGATCGAGATCCGCGAAGGCCGCGGTTGTGACGGTCCCTGGGGCCCGCACATCAAGCTCAAGCTGGATCACCTCGGCAAAGAGGTGCTCGAATCCCGTCTGCCGGGTATCTGCGAGCTCTCTCGCACCTTCGCCCATGTGGATCCGGTCAAAGAACCCATCCCCATCATCCCGACCTGCCACTACATGATGGGCGGCGTGCCGACCAACGTGAATGGCCAGTGTCTGACGCAGGATAAAGATGGCAACGACGTCCCCGTGGTCGGTCTGTTTGCCGTGGGCGAAATCGCCTGCGTCTCGGTACACGGTGCCAACCGTCTGGGCGGCAACTCGCTGCTGGATCTGATCGTGTTTGGCCGCGCTGCGGGCATGCACCTGGTCAACACCCTGGATGAGATGGAACATGGCCGCGAGGCTTCCGAGTCTGATCTGGCCGCCGCGCTGGCCCGTTTCAATCGCTGGGAGAACAACCGCGACGGGGAAGATCCGGTTCAGATCCGCAAGGATCTGCAGACCTGCATGCAGAACAACTTCTCCGTGTTCCGTGAAGGGGATGCCATGGCCGAAGGGCTGGCCGAGCTGAAGCGCATCCGCGAGCGGCTGAAGAATGCCCGTCTGGACGACACCTCCAAGGAGTTCAACACCCAGCGCATCGAGTGCCTGGAGCTGGACAACCTGATGGAGACGGCGTTTGCCACTGCGGTGGCGGCCAACTTCCGTACCGAGAGTCGTGGTGCCCACAGCCGCTTCGATTTCCCGGATCGCGACGATGAGGGCTGGCTGTGCCATAGCCTCTATCATCCGGACACCGAGTCCATGACCCGTCGCGCTGTCAACATGTCTCCGAAAACCCGTGAGGCATTCCCACCCAAGGTGCGGACTTACTGACCAATGGCGGAGACAAGCACAATGAAGGTCACATTATCGGCGTATGGCTACATTCGCCGGTCTGTGCAGAGGTGGGAGGCCTTCCCATCTCGCTTCTTCAAGGTGCGGACTTAACGATTGCGGAGCCAAACACAATGAACGTCACATTCTCTGTCTATAGATACAATCCGGATGTTGATAACGTCCCCTATATGAAGGAATATCGTCTTGATATTCCTGAAGGTTCCGACATGATGGTGCTCGATGCACTGATCCAGCTGAAAGAGCTGGATCCCACGCTCGCCTTCCGCCGCTCCTGCCGCGAAGGGGTCTGTGGATCAGACGGTCTCAACATGAATGGCAAGAACGGTCTTGCCTGCATCACCCCGCTCTCCGATCTGCTGAAAAAGGGCAATAGCGTCATTATTCGCCCCTTGCCTGGCCTGCCGGTGATCCGCGATCTGGTGATCGACATGACCCAGTTCTACACCCAGTGGGAGAAGGTCAAACCCTTCCTCATCAACGATGAGAAATTGCCGCCCGTGCGTGAGCACCTGCAATCCCCCGAAGAGCGCGCCAAGCTGGATGGCCTGTACGAGTGTATTCTCTGTGCCTGCTGCTCCACTTCTTGCCCCTCCTTCTGGTGGAACCCGGACAAGTTCATCGGCCCGGCCGGGCTGCTCGCCGCCTATCGCTGGTTGGCCGACAGCCGCGACACCGCCGCCAGCGAACGACTGGGTAACCTGGATGACGCCTTCAGCGTGTTCCGTTGCCACGGCATCATGAACTGCGTGAACGTCTGTCCCAAAGGCTTGAACCCGACCAAGGCGATCGGTCAGATCAAGTCGATGCTGCTCAATCGGGCTGTTTAGTATCAGGGCCAGGGCGTCACGCGCCAGGCCCGACCTCTGGATAGCCATCCGCCCCCATGGCAGGATGGCTATTTAAACCCTACAAGCTGCGCTGCAGTGAACAAGATGTACAAGGGATAGAAATGCATAACGGCGTGATGAAGGCCTGGTTGGAGTCATCTCACCTGGCTGGTGCGAATGCAAGCTATATTGAGGATTTGTACGAATCCTTCCTGGAAGACCCTGAATCCGTAGCCGACGAGTGGCGCAGCCTGTTTGAACAGCTGCCTCAGGTTAATGGCCATGCGGTAGAACAACCTCATTCCCGAGTCCGCGATTATTTCCGTCGTTTGGCCAAGGATCCCTCCCGTTACAGTGCGGCTGTGTCCGATCCGCAAGTGGATGCGAAACAGGTACGGGTGCTGCAACTGATCAACGCCTTCCGCTTCCGTGGTCACCAGAATGCCAATCTGGATCCCCTGGGACTCTGGACCCGTGAAACCGTTGCCGAACTGGATCCTGCCTTCCACAACCTGCAGGGCGCCGACATGGAGGCCACCTTCAATGTGGGCTCCTACGCGATTGGTCGCGAGACCATGGTGCTCTCCGATCTCTACGCCTCGCTCAAGAAAACCTACTGCAGAAGCATAGGTGCCGATTACATGCACCTTACCTCCACCGAGGAGAAGCGCTGGCTGCAGGACAGACTCGAATCCATCGAGGCCAAGGGCAGCTACAGCATTGAGGAGAAGACCCGTATCCTCGAGAGCCTGACCGCCGCCGAAGGGCTGGAAAAATACCTGGGCGCCAAGTTCCCCGGTGCCAAGCGCTTCTCCCTGGAAGGGGGCGATGCCATGGTGCCCATGCTCAAGGAGCTGATCCGTCGCGCCGGTGAGCAGGGCTGCAAGGAGGCCGTCATCGGCATGGCCCACCGTGGTCGCCTGAACGTGCTGATCAACGTGCTCGGCAAACGGGCGCAGGAGCTGTTCGACGAGTTCGCCGGCAAGCATGGCGAGTCCTGGGGCACAGGGGATGTGAAGTACCACATGGGCTTCTCCTCCGATTTTGCGACCCCGGGCGGCAACGTCCACCTGGCGCTGGCGTTCAACCCGTCTCACCTCGAAATCGTCAACCCTGTGGTCATCGGCTCGGTCCGTGCCCGTATGGACAGAAGGGGTGACAAGGATGGCTCCAGCGTGCTGCCCATCACCATTCACGGTGACTCGGCCATCGCCGGGCAGGGTGTGGTTGCCGAGACCTTCAACATGTCCCAGACCCGTGCCTATGGCGTGGGCGGGACTGTGCGCATCGTCATCAACAACCAGGTGGGCTTCACCACCTCCAACATGCGTGACGTGCGCTCCACCGAATATTGCACCGACATCGCCAAAGCGGTGCAGGCCCCCGTGCTGCACGTCAACGGTGACGATCCGGAAGCCGTGGTGCTGGTGACCCAGATTGCACTGGATTACCGCAACACCTTCAAACGCGATGTGGTGATCGAGCTGGTCTGCTACCGTCGTCACGGTCACAACGAGGCGGACGAGCCCAGCGCAACCCAGCCCTTGATGTACCAGAAGATCAAACAGCATCCGACCCCGCGCAAGATCTACGCCGATCAGCTGGTGGCGGAAGGCAGCATCAACCAGGAGCTGGCCACGACCCAGGTCAATGACTATCGCGATGCCCTGGACAAGGGGGAGCGGGTGGTCAAGGAGTGGCGGCCGATGAAGCTGCACTCCGTCGACTGGACACCGTATCTGGGCCACGACTGGGCTATGCACTATGACGCCAGCCTGGCGCTTGATGAGCTCAAGTCACTGGGTGAGCGGGTCAGTCAGTATCCGGCTGCCCATGTATTGCAACGCCAGGTCGAGAAGATTTACGAAGACAGACGCACCATGGCCGCCGGTGACAAGCTGGTGGACTGGGGCTTTGCCGAGACCCTGGCCTACGCCTCGTTGGTAGCCAAGGGCTCGCGCATCCGCATCACGGGGCAGGATTCCGGCCGTGGCACCTTCTTCCACCGCCACGCCGTGCTGCATAACCAGAACGATGCCAGCACCTACACGCCGCTGTGCAATATCCACGATGAACAGGGTCCATTCGAAGTCTTCGACTCCGTTTTGTCCGAAGAGGCGGTACTGGCGTTTGAATACGGTTACGCCAGCGCCGAGCCGGCCGGCCTCACCATCTGGGAAGCCCAGTTTGGCGACTTCGCCAACGGTGCCCAGGTGGTGATCGACCAGTTCCTCTCCTCCGGTGAGCAAAAGTGGGGCCGTATGTGCGGTTTGACCATGCTGCTGCCGCACGGTTACGAGGGCCAGGGCCCGGAGCACTCCTCCGCCCGTCTGGAGCGTTATCTGCAAATGTGCGCTGAGCACAACATGCAGGTGTGCGTGCCCTCCACCCCGGCTCAGGTCTACCACATGCTGCGTCGCCAGGTGATCCGCCCGATGCGCCGCCCGCTGATCGTGATGTCGCCCAAATCCCTGCTGCGCCACCCGATGGCGGTCAGCAAGCTCGAAGAGCTGGCGCAAGGCACCTTCCAGAACGCCATCGGCGAGATCGATGCGCTGGATCCCAAAGGGGTCAAACGGGTGGTGTTCTGCTCCGGCAAGGTCTACTACGACCTGCTCGATTCCCGTCGCAAGGCAGAGCAGCACGATGTGGCCCTGGTGCGGATTGAACAGCTCTATCCCTTCCCGGAAGCGGAAGTGCGCGCCATTCTTGCCGATTACGACCACGTCACCGATTTTGTCTGGTGTCAGGAAGAGCCGCAGAACCAGGGTGCCTGGTACTGCACCCGTCACCACTACGATGGTGTGCTGCCAAGCGGTGCCCGTCTGCGTTATGCCGGTCGTCCGGCCTCGGCCTCTCCTGCCGTCGGTTACATGTCGGTCCACACCAAGCAGCAGAAAGCCCTGGTGGAAGACGCCCTTACTCTGGCCTAAGCCCTGAACAAGAAGTAACAAGGAACTGATTACATGACTATCGAGATCAAGGTACCGGACCTGCCGGAATCAGTGGCGGATGCCACCATCGCCACTTGGCACAAGAAGCCGGGTGATCTGGTTGCCCGTGACGAAGTACTGGTTGACATCGAAACCGATAAAGTCGTGCTGGAAGTCCCCGCGCCGGAAGCCGGCGTCCTCGGCGACATCCTGCAAGCGGAAGGGGCGACCGTGTTGTCCCGCCAGCTGATCGCCACGCTCAAGCCAGCTCCCGTGGCCGGTGAAGAGACCAAAGAGAAGCCGGTAGACGCGGTTGCCGATGATGGCGCCGAGGCCTTAAGCCCCGCGGTACGCCGTCTGGTGGCAGAGCATGCCATCGACGTGACCAAGCTGACCGGCACCGGTAAGGGTGGTCGCATCAGCAAGGAAGATGTGGAAGCTTTCATCAAGGGTGGCAACAAGCCTGCCGCTGCGCCGGTCGCTGCTGCCCCTGTGGCTGCGGTAGCGCCGTTGGTTGGTCGCACCGAGAAACGTGTGCCCATGACCCGTCTGCGCAAGCGTATTGCCGAGCGTCTGCTGGAAGCCAAAAACACCACCGCCATGCTGACCACTTTCAACGAGATCAACATGGCGCCCATCATGAAACTGCGCAAGCAGTACGGCGAGATCTTCGAGAAGAAGCACGGCATCAAGCTCGGCTTCATGTCCTTCTACGTCAAGGCGGTGGTGGAGTCCTTGAAGCGCTACCCGGAAGTGAACGCGGCGCTGGACGGTGACGACATCGTCTACCACAACTACTTCGACGTCAGTATCGCTGTCTCCACCCCGCGCGGGCTGGTGACGCCTGTGCTGCGCGATTGCGACAACATGAGCCTGGCCGACATCGAGAAGGCCATCAAGGATCTGGCGGGCAAGGGCCGCGACGGCAAGCTGACCGTGGATGAACTGACTGGCGGCAACTTCACCATCACCAACGGTGGCGTGTTTGGCTCCCTGATGTCCACCCCCATCATCAACCCGCCGCAAAGCGCCATCCTGGGGATGCACAAGATCCAGGACAGACCCATGGCAGTCGATGGCAAGGTCGAGATCCTGCCGATGATGTACCTGGCCCTCTCTTATGATCACCGCATCGTCGACGGTCGTGAGTCGGTGGGCTTCCTGGTCTCCATCAAGGAGCTGCTGGAAGACCCGACCCGTCTGTTGCTGGATGTCTAGGCAATCAGCGACATTCCGAGCAAATTAGAAAGATAACGAGGGGCCGCCCAGGCCCCCATTCACAGGGGATTGAGAAACACGAGCCCCGGACGGAAATACCTACAACACGGATAGAGCATCTATGAATCTGCATGAATATCAGGCAAAAAAGCTGTTTGCCGAGTATGGCCTGCCGGTCTCCGAAGGTTATGCCTGTGCTACCCCGCAGGAAGCGGCTGAAGCGGCCGATAAAATTGGCGGCACCACCTGGGTCGTCAAGTGCCAGGTCCACGCTGGTGGCCGCGGTAAAGCGGGCGGCGTCAAGCTGGCCAAGAGCAAGGACGAGATCCGCGCCTTTGCCCAGAACTGGCTCGGCAAGAACCTGGTGACCTATCAGACTGACGCCAACGGTCAGCCGGTTACCAAGATCCTGGTGGAATCCTGCACCGACATCGCCAAGGAGCTCTATCTGGGCGCCGTGGTCGATCGTGGCAGCCGTCGCGTGGTCTTCATGGCCTCTACCGAAGGTGGCGTGGAGATTGAGAAAGTCGCCCACGAAACCCCGGAACTCATTCACAAGGCCGCCATCGATCCGCTGGTGGGCCCGCAGGCCTATCAGGCGCGCGAGCTGGCCTTCAAGCTGGGTCTGGTCGGCGATCAGATCAAGCAGTTCACCAAGATCTTCATGGGTCTGGGTCAGATGTTCCTGGATTGTGACTTCGCCCTGCTGGAAATCAACCCGCTGGTGATCACGACCCAGGGCAACCTGCACTGCCTGGATGGCAAGATCAACATCGACGCCAACGCGCTGTATCGTCAGCCCAAGCTGCGCGAGATGCACGACCCGTCTCAGGATGACCCCCGCGAAGCGCATGCCGCTCAGTGGGAGCTGAACTATGTGGCGCTCGATGGCAACATCGGCTGCATGGTCAACGGCGCGGGTCTGGCCATGGGTACCATGGACATCGTCAATCTGCACGGCGGCTCACCGGCCAACTTCCTGGACGTCGGCGGCGGCGCCACCAAGGAGCGCGTGACCGAGGCGTTCAAGATCATCCTCTCCGACAGCAAGGTGCAGGCCGTACTGGTCAACATCTTCGGCGGCATAGTGCGTTGCGACATGATCGCGGAAGGCATTATCGGCGCGGTCAAGGAAGTGGGGGTCAAGGTGCCCGTGGTAGTGCGTCTGGAAGGCAACAATGCCGAACTGGGTGCCCGTAAACTGGCCGACAGCGGCCTCAATATCATCGCCGCAACGAGTCTGACTGACGCAGCTCAGCAAGTGGTTAAAGCAGCGGAGGCCAAATAATGAGCGTTCTGATCAACAAAGACACCAAGGTGATCTGCCAGGGCTTCACCGGCGGTCAGGGTACCTTCCACTCCGAACAGGCGATTGCCTACGGTACCCAGATGGTCGGCGGCGTGTCGCCGGGCAAGGGTGGCACCACCCACCTGGGCCTGCCGGTGTTCAATACCGTGCGTGACGCAGTCGAAGTGACCGGCGCCACCGCCTCCGTCATCTATGTGCCGGCGCCCTTCTGCAAGGACGCCATCCTGGAAGCCATCGACGCCGGCATCAAGCTCATCGTCACCATCACCGAAGGCATCCCGACTCTGGACATGCTCGAGGTCAAGGTGAAGCTGCAAGAGACAGGCGTGCGCATGATAGGCCCGAACTGCCCGGGTGTGATCACCCCGGGTGAGTGCAAGATCGGCATCATGCCGGGCCACATTCACAAGCCTGGCAAGGTGGGTATCGTCTCCCGCTCAGGCACCCTGACCTACGAAGCGGTCAAGCAGACCACGGACGAGGGTTTCGGCCAGTCCACCTGCGTCGGTATCGGTGGTGACCCCATCCCGGGTTCCAACTTCATCGACATTCTGGAGATGTTCCAGAACGATCCCAAGACCGAAGCCATCGTGATGATCGGCGAGATCGGCGGCAGCGCCGAGGAAGAAGCGGCGGCCTACATCAAGGCCCACGTCACCAAGCCGGTGGTCTCCTATATCGCGGGTGTCACAGCCCCGGCTGGCAAGCGCATGGGTCATGCGGGCGCCATCATCGCCGGTGGTAAAGGCACGGCAGCAGAGAAATTTGCCGCCCTGGAAGATGCCGGCGTGAAAACCGTGCGTTCCCTTGCCGATATCGGCAAGGCCCTGCGTGAAGTAACCGGTTGGTAAGTTCTTTAGCCTGTTATCTCTGAAACAAAATGCCGACCTGATGGTCGGCATTTTTTATGCCAAATGGTTTGACATGGTTGTTCATTTTCGCGAATTTAATAATGAATTGTGCTGCGCCAGGGCTCGCAGAATTCGAGAAATAAGCCAATAGCGATGACGATTCGAGCTCATCCTCGAGTCTGAATGTTCGTCGCCACGAATGACATGATGTTTACTTGGCAAAGAGGATGTATGGAAATTTCATTGCTTGCGGACCATCCAGATGAAGTATCGAAAATAGTCGATTGGTATTTCGATGAATGGGCCTCTCATGTACCCGACGTTACGAAAGAGATGGTACGTAAAAAAGTTGAAATCAAAGCCTCAAATCGGGATATCCCATTTAGTCTGGTCGCACATGACGAGGAGGAACTGGTTGGAACATTGGAGCTGAAAATTCAGGAAAATAAAAAATACCCTGAATATGAGTTTTGGATCGGAGGCGTCTATGTTCCATCAGCGCATCGCCGAAAAGGCATCGCCAAAAAATTGATGAGCGCGGCTAGAGAAATGGCGGTTTCCCGTGGTGTTTCGACTTTGTACTTGCAGTGCGAAACACATAACGTTGACTTTTATCGTGACCAAGGCTTCAACGCGATACATCAATCAACCCATGGTCACTGGGAAACCACCATCATGGTATGGCATGCCGCCACATAAATATTGTTGAAAAGCGTGTACTGCACTCGGTCAGCCTATTATACGCGTGAAAACCGTGCGGTCGTTCGCCGATATCGGCAAGGCCCTGCGTGAAGTCACCGGCTGGTAATGCTCGTTAGCCCGTTATCTCTAATAAATGCCGCCCGATGGGCGGCATTTTTATGGATAAAAGTAAAAGGTGGGTTTTGTAGGCTCAGCGGATTATCATCCCCGTTCTTAAATACCTTTTTATATGAGAGCGGTAGGTTCGATTAGCCGGTAGGCGTAATCGGACACTCGCGAATCCATTATAAAGAACACGCCCCATTTATCATTCTCGATTGCTGGGCTTTGGTAAACGGTGGATTACCCGCCCTACAAACTAAAAATGTAATAGGTTGGCGCTTAGCGCAGCGAATCACACTGTTTATCCAACCTTGTGCAGATCAGGCGTTTCCCCGTTTATCTTGAAAAATCGGGCCATAAGGCGTATAACCACGCGCTTTACTGGTCTATTTAGCGAGCCCCTCCATGCAGCAAGTCGAGAAAATGCAGCCAACTCCTTTTTGGCAGGAAAAGAGCCTGCAACAGATGACCATGACGGAGTGGGAGTCCCTGTGTGATGGCTGCGGCAAGTGCTGCCTGAACAAGCTTATTGACGAGGACACCGACGAACTGGTGTTCACCAACGTCGCCTGTGATCTGCTCAATACCAAGACCTGCCAGTGTTCCGATTACGGCAACCGCTTCCAGAAAGAGCCCGATTGCCTGCAGATCACGGTCGACAAGATTGCCGAGTATGACTGGCTGCCCTCGACCTGTGCCTACCGTCTGCTGGCCGAGGGGCAGACCCTGCCCGAATGGCATCCGCTGATCACCGGCAGTCGCTCCGCCATGCATCAGGCCGGTCAGTCGGTGCGCGGCAAGGTGGTTCACGAAGCCCATGCCGGTGAGTGGATCGATCACATCATCACCTGGGCGAGCTGAACCCGGATCGGCCAAGCCGTTATCCGGCCCACAGTGCCGTTGATATGCCGCAGGGGCAGGGGAGTCATACTCTTCTGCCCCTGTTGCTATCTGGTGGCTTGCTACGAGCGATACACGGGCTCTGCCTCATCCTGCACCTTTCCTGTGAGAGAGTGCACCGAGCACGCCTTGCGGGGGTTATGGGGGACTATCGAAGGCTCCCGTTGCGGCTTTCCGTTTTATTGAAAAGAGGGAAAAGACGGGGGCAAGAGGGGGAAGGGGGAGAGAGGGCTGTCAGATCCCTATCGAGTGGATGCCTGCGGGCAAACAGACATAAAAAAACCGGCGCCTGGGCGCCGGTTTTTAGTCACTGCAACTCTTGCTTAGCAATAAGCGATTACAGAGAAGCGGTGAAGGTACGGGTGATGACGTCTTGCTGTTGCTCTTTGGTCAAAGAGTTGAAGCGAACGGCATAACCGGATACGCGGATGGTCAACTGCGGATACTTCTCCGGGTCTTCCATGGCGTCCAGCAGCATTTCACGGTTCATCACGTTCACGTTCAGGTGCTGACCGCCTTCCAGGTTGGTCTCGTGATGGAAGTAACCGTCCATCAGACCCGCCAGGTTGGATTTCTGCGCTTCCATGTCTTTGCCCAGGGCGTTCGGCACGATGGAGAAGGTATAGGAGATACCATCTTTGGCGTAAGCGAACGGCAGCTTGGCAACGGAAGTCAGGGAAGCAACCGCACCCTTCTGGTCACGACCGTGCATCGGGTTGGCACCCGGGCCGAACGGCGCACCGGAACGACGGCCATCCGGGGTGTTACCCGTTTTCTTGCCATACACCACGTTGGAGGTGATGGTCAGTACGGATTGGGTAGCCACGGCACCACGGTAGGTGTTGAGCTTCTGAATCTTCTTCATGAAGCGTTCTACTAGGTCACAGGCGATGTCATCGACGCGAGCGTCGTTGTTACCGAACTGCGGGTACTCACCGTCGATTTCGAAGTCGATGGCAACGCCATCTTCGTCACGAACCGGCTTGACCTTGGCGTACTTGATGGCAGACAGGGAGTCAGCCGCAACGGACAGACCGGCGATGCCGCAAGCCATGGTGCGATACACATCACGGTCGTGCAGCGCCATCAGGGAGGCTTCGTAGCTGTACTTGTCGTGCATGTAGTGGATGATGTTCAGGGCAGCCACGTACTGCTTGGCCAGCCAGTCCATGAAGTGATCCAGACGAGCCATCACGTCGTTGTAGTCGAGGAACTCGGAGGTCACCATCTCAGTCTTGGGACCGACCTGGATCTTGAGCTTCTCATCCATACCGCCGTTGATTGCATACAGCATGGTCTTGGCCAGGTTGGCACGAGCACCGAAGAACTGCATCTGTTTGCCGACGATCATCGGGGACACACAGCAAGCGATGGCATAGTCATCGTTGTTGAAGTCCGGACGCATCAGGTCATCGTTTTCGTACTGTACAGAAGAGGTCTCGATAGATACCTTGGCGCAGTACTTCTTGAAACCGACCGGCAGCTTCTCGGACCACAGAATGGTCAGGTTCGGCTCAGGGGACGGGCCCATGGTGTACAGGGTGTTCAGCATACGGAAGCTGTTCTTGGTGACCAGGGTACGGCCATCAACGCCCATACCGGCCAGGGTCTCGGTCGCCCACATGGGGTCGCCGGAGAACAGTGAATCGTATTCAGGGGTACGTAGGAAGCGAACCATGCGCAGCTTCATGACCATGTGGTCCATCAGCTCCTGGGCTTCTTGCTCGGTGAGCACGCCTTTTTTGATGTCACGCTCGATGTACACGTCCAGGAAGCTGGAGGTACGACCGAAGGACATGGCAGCACCGTTCTGGGACTTGACTGCCGCCAGGTAGGCGAAGTAGGTCCACTGGACGGCTTCTTTGGCGGTCTTGGCCGGTACGGAGATATCGCAACCGTACTTGGCAGCCATGACCTTCATCTGTGCCAGGGCACGGTACTGCTCGGAGATCTCTTCGCGCAGACGGATGGTGGCTTCCAGGTTGACGCCGTTTTCCAGGTCAGCTTGCAGGGACTTGAACTGGGCCAGCTTGTCGGCCATCAGGAAGTCGATGCCGTACAGGGCAACACGACGGTAGTCACCTATGATACGGCCACGGCCGTAGGCATCCGGCAGACCGGTGATAACACCAGACTTACGGCAGTTCAGGATGTCTTTGGTGTAAACGTCAAACACGCCCTGATTGTGAGTCTTGCGGTACTCGGTGAAGATCTTCTCGACCATCGGGTCCAGTTGACGACCGTACACTTCGCAAGACGTTTTAACCATCTTGATACCGCCGTTGGCGATGATGGCGCGCTTGAGCGGCTTGTCGGTCTGCAGACCGACAATTTGCTCCAGGCTCTGATCGATATAGCCGGCATCGTGAGCGGTAATGGTGGAGGGCAGGTCAGTATCAAAATCGACCGGCGCATGAGTGCGGTTCTCGATTTTGATGCCTTCCATGACCTTGTCCCACAGCTTGGTGGTCGCGTCGGTCGCGCCAGCCAGGAAGGACTCGTCACCTTCATACGGGGTGTAGTTCTTCTGGATGAAGTCACGAGTGTTGACAGAGGACTGCCATTCACCGGCCGCGAAGCCTTCCCATGCTTTTTGGAACTGTTCGTTAAGTTCTGCCATTTTCATTACCTCACACGGTATTGATGTAGTATCCCGCAATCATCCTTAATGATGACGACGGAAGATAAACCAGTAAGTCAGACCAACCATGACGCCACCACCAATGATATTACCAATGGTGACGGGAATGAGGTTGTGTAGGACGAAGTTGGATACGGTCAAGTCGGCGAAGGTCGCCGGATCCTGGCCGACAGCCTGCCAAAATTCCGGGCCTGCTACCGCATGGATAGCGATACCGACCGGGATCATAAACATGTTTGCGATGCTGTGCTCGAAACCGGAGGCCACGAACATGGCGACGGGGAGCAGCATAACCATTACCTTGTCGGTAGCACTGCGGGCGCCGAAGGCCATCCACACGGCGAGACACACCATGAGGTTGCACAGAATACCGAGGGCGAGGGCCTCGAAGAAGGTGTGATGGATCTTGTGCTGGGCTACTTTCAGGGCGTTCAGGCCCCACTGACCATTTGCCGCCATGTATTGGGCCGACATGATGATGAGCGCGACTATGATGAGACCGCCGATGAGGTTGCCGAAGTAGACCAGACCCCAGTTCTTGAGCAGTTGGCCCCAGGTGATGCGATTGGCCGCTTTGGCGACCAGCGTCAGGGTGCTGGAGGTGAACAGCTCGGCACCGAGTAGCACGCAGAGGATAAGACCGAGGGAGAAACAGAGTCCGCCGACCAGCTTGCTGAGGCCCCAGGCCACATTGCCGGTACCCGTGGTGACTGTGATAAAAAAGACAAAAGCGATGGCGATGAAAGCGCCTGCTGTGATGGCCAGAGGGATGACCTTGCATGCCGGTTTGGTTGCCTTGGCATAGGTTATATCTTCTGCCAGTGCAGCGATGGCTTCTGGCTTGAGACAATCAAAGGGAGATTCTGCTTTCAATTCTCATGTACCTGCTGTTTTGCCTGTGGAAATCATAACAAAGGGCCAGATCGTCAAAATTGACTCCGATCAAGAATTGCAGATTGTGAATGTAATTTTACTACAAAAATTTGAGTCCCCTGGAAGCTTCCCGTTACACTAGGTTTCAGCTGAAACATAAATGCTGGTTTTTTAATATAATGATTTTAAAGAATTTATTGGTCAGGTTTGAAAAAATGTACTGGCAAGGCATCTTTTCATCCCCCTCACATCATGGACTCGGCGTTGGCAACCCCCTAAGAGGTATTTTTTGTTTTTTATTTCATCATTGAATAACACATCCCCAGCCGGGGCACCATAAAGCAAAAGGGGCCATCAAGGCCCCCCAAAGACTACCACATCAGGCCCAATGATGGGCTCGCTTGGCTTTTTGCAGCTTTTCATACGCTGCCAGCAGCTTCTGGTGCTGAGGGAATTGGGCGAGCGACAAGTCGGCCGCCTCCAGTCCGTGGAAACGCGCTTCGCCGCTGGCGTTGGCCCATGCCTGTGCCAATGTCTCGTTGCCATACATGCGGGTAAACACGGCGCGATACTGCTCCGGATCCCGCTCCTCGTCGATGAACAGCTCGACGCAGGCACGCAGGGCACGGTAATAGTTGGCGCGATCCGCCGGGAATACCGACTGGTTAAATTCCATGGTCCAGTCGATGAGATCCAGAGCCGTCTCCAGCTCACCGGCGGCCAGTGCCAGCATGGCTTTCAGCTCACCGACGCGCAGGGTGTGCAGGGCGGAGCCCTTGGCGGCGGCGATGCCCAGCAGCTCACGCACACGGGTGCGTTCGTCGTGCCCCTCTTCATCCAGTTGATCAAACAACGCCATGTACTGCTCGGCATCCCAATCAAGTGATGGCAGCGCCAGGATCACTTCGCGCAGGTTGGCCCCCATGTTGTTGTTGGCCAGCAGCAAGTCCTCGGCCGGATAGATGTCGGACATGCCCGGCACCAGAATGCGGCAGGCGTAGACGCCCAGGTGCTCGTAGTCGGCGATGTAGACCGGCTGCTCCAGCTCGTGGAAGATGCCGATCAGATGATCGAACTCCTCCTGCGAGGTGCCGCGAAAATCCCAGTCGGCGAACGCGAAGTCTGCATCCTGCTTGAACAGATCCCAGCTGATGAGGCCCGAGGAGTCGATGAAGTGGGTCTCCAGGTTGTGGTGATCTGCGACCTGTTCGTTATCAAATGACGGCGGTACAAACACGTCGAGATCTTTGAGACCACGGCCTTGCAGCAGCTCGGTGACGGTACGCTCAAAGGCCACTTCGAAGCGCGGATGAGCACCGAAGGAGGCAAAGCAGGTGCCGTTGCTCGGGTTGAGCAGCACCACGCAGATGACCGGATAGCGGCCACCCAGTGAGGCATCGAAGCTGTAAATCGGGAAACCTTCCGCTTCCAGCGCCGCGATGGAGGCAGCAATCCCCGGATAACGGGCAATCACTTCCGCCGGGATCAGCGGCAGGCTCAGGGCCTCGGCGATGATCTTGTTCTTCACGTGGCGCTCGAACACCTCGGAGAGCGCCTGAGTGCGCGCTTCGGTGCGGGTGTTGCCGGCGCTCATACCGTTGGAAACATAGAGGTTGCCGATGATGTTCATCGGGATATAGACGGTCTCGTGATCGGATTGGCGCTCAAACGGCAGCGCGACGATACCGCGCTCCTCGTTGTTCGACTGCAGATCCACCAGCATGTCGGCGGTCATTTCGCCGTCCGGGTTGTAGAACTTGCGGGTAAAGCTGTCGAGCAGGCCGGCCGGGAACTGATCCCCCACGATGGGGAACCACTTCTCGTTCGGGTAGTGAACGAAGTCGCCGTTGGCTACCTGCTCGCCCAGATAGAAGTCGGCGAAGAAGTAGTTGGTGGAGAGACGCTCGAAATATTCGCCAAGGGCCGAGGCCAGCGCCGCCTTCTTGCTGGCACCCTTGCCGTTGGTGAAACAGAGGGCGCACTCCTTGTCCCGGATGTGCACGGACCAGACGTTGGGCACGGGATTGAGCCAGGAGGCCTCTTCGATATCAAACCCCAGGGCTTGCAGCTTGGTCTGGAAGCGGTCGATGGAGTCTTCCAGTGCCGCGTCCTTGCCGGGAATAAAAGTGTGGTCGGTCATCACAATATCCTGATTTTTATTGGCTCATGTTTGGCCGCAGATAATAGCAGGGGTCGGCGCGTTTGGCAGGCAAAAAACGGGGACTGGGCCCCGTTTAGCTATCGACAGAACCGGGATCGGCAGTCGGGTCAGCCGATAAACTTCAGGCCCGGGATCCCGCCGATGATCAGCAGCAGGCACAGTATGCGGGCGAGGGGCGGGCGCGTTGAACAGCCAGCTCCCCATTAGCTCGGTATCGACTGCGTAGGCGGTACCGAGCGGCCTGTTTGACCAGCATGGAAAGAACAGCCCGCTCATCCCCATGGTAGCGGGGTCAGCAGGGTCGTCTCCTGGGGGCCAGCTGGCGGATATTGCAGCGAACGGCACAGAATATTGCGCAATTCGACTTGCACCCGCCGTCACAATCCGTAATGTGGGCAGACGCATTTTTCGCAACACGTATTTTGTAATCTACTTGTGAACGGCCCACGCCGGACAAGGGGTTACGGGTTTCAATACACAGTTTCAATAGCAGCTATCCAGGGTAGGACATTATGAAAAAAGTAGGTTTGGTCGGTTGGCGTGGCATGGTGGGTTCGGTACTGATGAGCCGGATGCTGGAAGAGAAGGATTTTGCCCGCATTCAACCCACCTTCTTCACCACCTCCCAGGCCGGTGAGGCCGCCCCCAACGTTGGCGTGGATGCCGGTACCCTGCAGGACGCCTTCGATATCGAGGCGCTGGCCGCACAGGATATCATCATCACGGCGCAGGGCGGCGACTACACCAAGGATGTCTATCCCCGCCTGAAAGCCGCTGGCTGGCAGGGTTACTGGATTGACGCTGCCTCCTCCCTGCGGATGGAGAAAGATGCCGTCATCATTCTGGATCCGGTCAACGGCGACGTGATTGAGCATGCCCTGAACGATGGCATCAAGACCTTCGTTGGCGGCAACTGCACCGTCAGCCTGATGCTGCTGGCCCTCGGTGGCCTGTTCAAGGCCGATCTGGTGGAGTGGGTCAGCGTGGCCACCTATCAGGCAGCCTCCGGCGGCGGTGCCCGCCACATGCGCGAGCTGGTCACCCAGATGGGCCTGCTGCGCGACGAAGTGGCGGTGGAGCTTGCTGATCCCGCCTCTGCCATCCTCGATATCGAGCGCAAGATCACCGAAAAGACCCGCTCCGGCACCCTGCCGGTGGACAACTTCGGTGTGCCGCTGGCCGGTGGCCTCATCCCCTGGATCGACACCAAACTCGACAATGGCCAGAGCCGCGAAGAGTGGAAGGGCCAGGCCGAGACCAACAAGATCTTGGGGATCGAAGATGCCGCCATCCCGGTGGATGGTCTCTGTGTGCGGATCGGTGCCCTGCGCTGCCACAGCCAGGCGTTTACCATCAAGCTGAAAAAGGACGTGCCGCTGTCGGAGATCGAAGCCCTGCTGGCCGCGCACAACGACTGGGTGAAGGTGATCCCCAACGATCGCGACATCACCGCCCGCGAGCTGACTCCGGCTGCCGTCACCGGCACCCTCAGCATCCCGGTGGGGCGTCTGCGCAAGTTGAGCATGGGCCCGGAATACCTGGCCGCTTTCACCGTGGGCGATCAGCTGCTGTGGGGCGCCGCCGAACCGCTGCGCCGCATGCTCAACATACTGCTGGATCGCGGTTGATCCAACCCGGGTGAGTGTGAAGCAGGGGGCCGCGGCTCCCTGTTTTTTTGCCTGTTTTAGCGCGAAGAGTGTGGGCTTTCTGGTGCAATAGCAGAGTCACTCTGACCGTGCTCATGCAGAGAAATTGTCTCGTTATTTATCGAATTGATATTATTCATTTCCGGTTGCTTATTTTCTCCTGACTCAACAGTAAATAGTTACCCCAGTGATGAATGCATGCATGTGCGCCTTTTAACACCTTGAAACAGGGTAATTAACCCACGTTGGAAATAAGGCTTGTGGTGGCCATGCTGAATGCTTTTCTCTGATCATCTCATCGCTTGTTACAAATGAAAATGCCCGCAAGATATCCCTCAAGGCCCCGATTGATTACACTTGGCGGCCTTGGCCCTGTGTGCTGCCCGTGTGCAGGCATGGCACCCATGGCGGGCAAATATTGATATAAGGTTCAGTCACCTGACGATGTGTCGCCAGCATTCTGGCCTGCCAGCATGGTTCATATCACCATACGAATAGAGATGAATGATGGGGCGGCTGGCGAATTGGCGTGAATATGACGTAAGTGCAACAACAGAAAACAATAATAATGTTCAGGCTTGAGAATTGGGAAACACATGAGAGTCACGTGGAGTCTATTGTATTTATTCTGTGGTGTTGCCCTGGCTGGCCCCGTGCTGATCAAGGAGCAGAAGAGAGAAGCCAATCCGCTGATCGTGCCTTATCAGCAATATCGGCTGGATAACGGTCTGACGGTGATCCTGACGCAGGATCACTCGGATCTGCTGGTGCATGTGGAAGTGAATTATCGGGTCGGGCTTGCGCAAGAGGTGCCAGGTCAGTCCGGCATGGCGCATTTGTTCGAACACATGATGTTTCAGGGCTCTGCCCATGTGCGGGAGGAGGGGCATATCCGTCTGCTGCAGCAGGTGGGGGGGCGTGACATCAACGGGCTGACGACACGGGATCAAACTCGCTATTACCAGACGGTGCCGGCCAATCAGCTGGAGAAAGTGCTCTGGCTGGAGTCGGATCGCATGGGGTTTCTGCTGGATGCGCTCTATCAGCAAACGTTTGACGCCAAGCGTGACGTGGTCAGGAACGAGCGAGCCGACCTGGTCGACACGCTTGCCTATGGCCGGGTGCTGGAGGTGTTGAACCGTACCCTCTATCCACCCAATCACCCCTATTTCAACACGCCGTTTGGCAGGATGGCGGATCTGGATCGCCTCACCCTGGAGGACGTGCGCCAGTTTTTCCTGCGCTGGTATGGCCCCAATAATGCCACTCTGGTGATCGGCGGAGATATTCAGCCGGCGCAAACCCTGGCCTGGGTCGAACGCTACTTCGGCGCCTTGTCGCCAGCCCCCGGTCAGGCTCGCTCTGTGCCCCGGCCTGTGGCGCTGAAAAAGAGTCGGTATCGTACCCTGACAGCCCAGGTACAGGACCCCATGCTGGTGCTGGCCTATCCGACCGTGTCGGCACAGGACCCGGGTTTTGAAGCCCTCGATCTGCTGGCCGATCAACTGGGGGGCTCCGCCAGTGGCCTGCTGCAACAACAGTTGCAACAGAGTGGCAAGCTGGTGTTCGTGTCTGCCCGTCATGAGTGCGGCGTGCTCGCCTGCATGCTGGTGATCCAGGCGATTCCGAATCTGGATCAGGGCGCCGAGCTTGAACCCATCAAGCGCGAGATTGACGGTGTCATTGCCAGACTGGCCCAGGAGGGCGTCCCCAGGGCCCGGCTCGAGCACTCTGCCAATGCCTTGCGTGCCAACCAGATTTGGTCGCTGGACAGTATGGCCGGTAAGGCGGAATTATTGGGCACGGGCCACAGCCTGTTTCAGGAGCCCAATTACCTGCATCGCTATCTCGAACGGATGGCGCGGGTGACACCCGCCGAGGTAAAACGGGTCCTGGACCACTATGTACTGCACAAACCACGGGTGGTGCTGAGCGTGGTGCCCGAGGCGCATCAAGCGTGGCAGGCCGGTCCGGTCAATTTTGTCGAACCGCCCCCCTTGCCGCGTACCCAGGTAGGGCCTCTCTTGCACTCACGCCCAGTCAAGGAGACCCTGGACCGGCGTCAGGAACCGGCCAGTGGCGGGGCGTTGCCCGTGCCACTGCCCACCTTGTGGCAAGCCAGCCTGGGGGGGCGGGTCTCCTTGCTCGGTCACTACAGCGATGAGGTGCCCGCTTTTGTCATGCGCATCAACTGGCCTGGTGGGTCTCGGGCCGAGCCAGAGGGCAAGGCCGGACTGGTTGATCTGACCGCCGGCATGCTTTCCCAGGGCAGTGAGCAGTGGCAGGCTGCCGCCATTGAGGAGCGGGCGCGTCAGCTGGGCGCCATCCTCAGTTTTGGCTATGAGGCAGGCTACAGCCAGATCACGGTGCAGGGGATGACCTCCCACTTTGATGAGACGCTGGCGCTGGTACGGGAGTTGTTGTTGCAGCCGGCCTTGCGACCGGCAGATTTCCAGCGCCTCAAGCTCCAGACCCAGCAATGGTTGAAGCAGCAAGTGCGAGAGCCCCAGTGGCAGGCCGATCAGCAGTTTCATGCGTTGATCGACGGTTTGGCCAGGGTGCCGGATCCACAGGCACAGTGGCAATCTCTGACCCTGGATGATGTGCGCGCCTTCTATCGGTCTGTCTATCGCAGCGGGGAGGCCAAGGTGGTGGTGAGCGGGGATCTGGCGCAGGAGAAGGTGGTGAGTGCACTCTCTTTTCTGGTTGAGCCAGAGGGGCAGTCGCCCAGCCTGCGGCCCCTCGGCTTTACCGGCCAGCAGGCCAAACGGGCCATCTATCTGCTGGATAATCACGGCACCAGCCAGAGCCTTGTTCGCATGGGGCGCCGCGCCATGGCGAACGACGGGTTTGGTGAGCAGTTCCTGGCCGGGTTGATGAATGCCTCCCTGGCGGATCGGCTGCATATCCGCCTGCGTGAAGAGCTGGGATACACCTACTTCATCGATACCGCCTTCAGTGGCAACAGTCAGGCGGGTTATTTTCTGCTGCAAAGCAGCGTGCGTACCCTGCGTGAAGGTGTGCTCAACCGTCAGGCGCTGGACTACGAGACGCTGCCGCAGGAGGTGGAGTACATGCTGCCCATCTTGCTGGCGCAGTGGCCGCAGGATTATGTGGAGCAACGGGTACGGACAGTCAGCCAGCTGTCGACACTCACCTTGCGAGACTTGGCCCGCCGCTGGCTCGATCCCGATGACATGGTGATCCTGGTGGTGGGGGATGCCAAGGTGCTGGCTCCCGCGCTCGCCACCCTGGGTTGGCCGGTGCAGCGGCTCTCTGCCGCCCCTTGATGAGAGTGTGTTTCGGTGCTGATATCAACAGCCCGCCCCATTTGCAGGGGGCGGGCTGTTTTTTTAAGCCGTGAAAGGGGCTAGGGCATCAGGCGATGGCCAGCGCCGCCGCCAGATCGGCGATCAGATCGTCGGCATCTTCTACCCCGATGCTGAAGCGGATGAGATCGTCATTCACTCCGGCGGCGAGACGGCTCGCCTCGTCCATGGCGGCGTGGGTGGTGCTGGCAGGATGGCAGGCCAGGCTCTCGAGATCGCCCAAACTCACCGCCTGCACGAACAGCTGCAGGTTGTCGAGCAGGGTGGCACAGCGGGCAAAGCCGCCTTCCAGCTCTATGCTCACCATGCCGCCAAAGCCACTGGCGAAGGCGCCGAGGGCATCGTGGCCCGGGTGGCTGACGAGGCCCGGGTAGATCACCTTCTTCACCGCCGGGTGGGCGGCCAGGAACTCGGCCACTTTCTGCGCGTTGTGCAGGTGGGCATCCATGCGCAGCGGCAGGGTCTTGACCCCGCGCTGCAGCAGGTAGGCCTCCTGCGGGCCTATGGGGGAGCCGATATGCTTGAGGGCCACGGTGCGGATAGATTTCATCAGCGCGTGGGAGCCAGCCACTACCCCGGCGATGATGTCGCCGTGGCCACCCAGATACTTGGTGCCGCTGTGCATCACGATATCGATGCCAAGCTCCAGCGGACGCAGCAGATAGGGGGTGAGGAAGGTGTTGTCACACACGCTGATGGCGCCCACCTTGCGGGCCGCCTCGACCACTACTCGCGGATCCACCACCTTGAGGGTCGGGTTGGTCAGGGTTTCGAACAGTACCACCTTGGTGGCGGGGCGAATGTTGGCCAGCAGATCCTGATCGCTCTCGTAGGCGGTGACTGTGATGCCAGCGCGGCTGAAGGTCTGCTTGAGAAACGCATCTGTGCCGCCGTAGAGCGGGCCGATATAGGCCACCTCATCGCCGCAGTCGGCCAGGGCATACATGATGGCGCTGACCGCTGCCATGCCGCTCGCCACCACCAGCGCTTCGTCGGCGCCCTCAAGGGCGGCCAGTTTCTGCTCCAGCTCGGCGGTGGTGGGGTTGCCAAAGCGGCTGTAGATAAAGCCGGGGGCCTGACCTGCGAAACGATCCTTGCCCGTCTGGGCATTGAAGTAGCTGAAGGTGCTGCTCTGATAGATCGGGGTGGTGAGGGCGCCGGTCTGGGGATCGATCCGTTGGCCGCTGTGCACGCTCATGGTTTTGAATTTCATTCTATTACTCCGTCATTGCCAGGCTTGTGGCTTAACTGCTTGTGTCATCTGGATGGCGGGACGCTGCGGCATCCCACGTCTAATCGGTGTGGCAGCGTCAGGCTGGCTGCGGTTGGCGCCGCTCGCTGTTTGTCGTCTGCCCGCTTGCCGGCTGCTGGTTGGCTGAAGCCGCGGCGGTCATATAGTGGCGCGCTGCCACATCGGGGTGGGAGCGCAGCCGCCCTTTGAGCACGTTCTCCCCCACCTGATAAAAGAGCGGGTTGGCGGGGTCGCTCTCGGGCCCTTGTGCCTGCGCCGCCAGCTCGGGGGAGAGGGTGAGCAGGGGCACGGTGGCATCGAGCCGCGCCGCCATAAAGAAGGCGCAGGAGAGGCGTGATACCCCGGGCGGCGGGCTCACCACCCGGTGCAGGGTCGCCTTGAGATAGCCGTTGGAGGCAAGCTCCAGCAACTCGCCGATGTTGACCACCAGGGCACCCGGCAGGGGCGGGACCGGGATCCAGCCGGTGGCAGTCTCCACTTCCAGCCCGGAGTGATGGTCCTGCATCACCAGGGTCAGGTAGCCGGGATCCTTGTGGGCGCCGACCCCCTGACTGCTGCCGCCCGCCTCTTGCCCCGGGTAGTGGATCAGCTTCATGTGCTGGTAGGGAGCGCCGTGAATGCTCCCCTCGAACACCCCGACCGGCTGTTCCAGCACCTCGGCAAAGGCGGCGAGCAGGGTGAGGGTGATGTCGCTCATCCGTTTCTGCCAGGCCAGCAACTGCGTTTTCATCTCGGGCAGGGCGGCGGGCCACTGGTTGGGACCTATCAGCCGCTGCCAGGGGGAGTGGATATGGTCTGCATCGAGCGCACTGGCTTCATTCATAATGTCGAACTGCTCGCGCCGGTCCGGCCGCTGGCGGGTGAGCTCGGCACCCACCCGGTTGTAACCGCGAAAATGGGGAGAGAGCACCATCTGCACCGCACGTTTTTCCGGCTCTGGCAGGGCGAAAAAGCGGGCCGCCAGCGCCAGGGTCTCTGTCTGCTGCGCCTCGCTCAGGCCATGGCCTGTCAGATAAAAAAAGCCAATTTCGCGGGCCGCTCGGCCAACCTGGGCCAGCATCTGGCGACGAGTGTCAGGGGCGCCTTCGAGTGCGGCGAGATCGATGATCGGCAGTGGTGAATGTGCCATGTGCACCTCCTCATTCTCTGAGCGCCGGGCTGTTTTCCGGCCACTCAGTGCAAAAACGACAGCGCGTCGATCGGTGGTGAGCCACCGGGCCGATCGGTAAAGATGGCGCCATTTGGATTGAGGGTGATGCTACTGTTCGGCGTTATAAGACGGAAACAACAAATTATTCTTAGTTATATACAAAAATCGAAATAGAATTCGACACTCGTTCGAGTGGGTGTTTATTGAGCGGTCTATGGGGCCTGGTACCGACAGTCCCACCAGCGCAGCGGGCATCCGGCTATTGCGAGAACACGCGTCTGGCTGGCATAGCGGTCACTGGCGGGAGTGGGCCGGGCTATCGGGGACGGGAAGCAAGCAGGGAGGCTGATGCCTCCCTGCTTGTTATGTGCGTTGAGCGGGGATCAGGCAAAGGCCTGCTCCCCGCGTTGCCTACTCAGTAGCCCAGGGTAAAGCGCTGGCGCAGGTGGGCCGCTTTTTCCACCTCGTTCAGCACGCCATCGGCCAGATCGCCGACTGAGATCCCGGCAGGTTTGTCGCCGCTGAACAGCACCTGATCGCCACCGAGGTGATAGCCACCGCGCTTGTCGCCGGGTTCGAGGAACACGGGCGGGGAGACGAAACGCCAGTCGAGGGTGGTTTCATGGCGCAGGGCGGTGAGACAGTCGCGGGCCGCCAGGGCGCCCTGCTTCCACTCGGCCGGAAAGTCCGGGGTATCCACCAGCTGTACGCCGGGGGCGATTTCCAGACTGCCGGCACCACCGACCACCAGCAACCAGCTGTGTGCTGCTTTGGCTGCCGCGACTATGGCCTTGGCGCCTTTGAGGTACTGGTCGTAGCTGTCCGGTGCACTCCAGCCCGGGTTGTAGGCGCTGATCACCCGGTCGTGCCCCTTGAGCACCTCGGCCAGTGCCTGTGGGTTCTGGGCATCTACCGCCACGGCGGTGACCTGCGGGTGGGCAGCGACTTTGCTGACATCGCGGACGATGGCGGTGACGTGATAGCCGCGGCTGACGGCTTCATTGAGGATGGCTGTACCGACAAAACCGCTGGCACCGATCAGGGCAATTTTCATGAGGGATTCTCCTTCACTGTTGGAATGAGGCTATCCTACGCCGTCGAATGTGATTTAATAATCGACTATAAAATTGATTCACTTGTAAGCTGGATTTAACAATGGAACAGCTCAAACGTTACGCCATCTTCGCCGCCGTGGTGGAGGCGGGCAGCATGACGGGCGCCGCCAAGGCCCTGGGCATGACTCCCTCCGCCGTCAGCCAGCATATCAGCCAGCTGGAGAGCCTGCTTGGCCTACCCCTGCTGCACCGCTCCACCCGTCGTCTCAACCTGACCGAGGCGGGGGAAGTGGTGTGGCAGGGATGCCAGTCGTTGCAACAGACGTTGAACCAGACCGAGTTGCGCCTTTCCGAGGTACGCGACAGCCTGCTCGGCGAGGTGCGGATCACGGCGCCCGTGGGGATGGCGGGCCAGCCGCTGGCGCGGGCCTTGTCGCCGCTGTTGCAGGCCCATCCCGGCCTGTGCATCCAGATCATCGCAGACGACGAGAAGCGGGATCTCATCGCCGAGCGCATTGACGTGGCGCTGCGGGTCGGCACCCTGTCCGACTCCACCCTGGTGGCGCGCAAGCTGGGCCAGACCCGGATGCTGCTCTGTGCCTCACCCGCCTATCTGGCACGCAAGGGGACACCGCGTAGCCCGGCAGATCTGCTGGAACACGACTGGCTAGCGGCGGACATGCTGAGCGGGGGCCTGACCTTCTTCGACGACAAGGGGCAGGGCCACAAGGTCAAACCCAAGCCCAGAGTGGTGTGCAACAACGTCTTGCCGCTGCGCCAGTTCACGCTGGTGGGGCAGGGGGTCTCGCTGCAACCTGAGGGGGAAATCGCCGAGGATCTCGCCCAGGGTCGGCTGTTGGAGCTGCTGCCGGGCTTTCGGGTGCCGCCTATGGAGATCCACGCTATTACTCCCCAGCGGGAGATCCCGGAGAAGGTGCGACGAGTGATCACGGCCCTGCGCAGCCACTTCGCCGAGCCGTTGGGGGCCGTGCCGGCGCGCCCCTGAGCCGGGTGACTGACAGGGGGCGCGCCATCTTGTCTTGACTTGCTAAAAGCAGAGGGCAGCCTGTTGGCTGCCCTCTGTCGCTTGCATTGATCCCGGCGCTATTTCATATAGAGGCCGCCGTTGATAGACAGGGTTTCCCCCGTGATATAGGCGCCCGCCTCACTGGCGAGAAAGGCCACGGCGGCGGCGATCTCCTCCGGCTTGGCGAGGCGGTGCATGGGAATATCGGCCTTGATGCTGTCGAGGATATCGCTGCGGATCGCCTCCACCATGGGGGTGGCGGTGTAACCGGGAGCGATGGCGTTGACCGTGACCCCGAAGCGGGCTCCCTCCGCCGCCAGCGCCTTGGTGAAGCCCAGCATGCCCGCCTTGGCTGCCGAGTAGTTGACCTGACCGAACTGCCCCTTCTGGCCGTTGACCGAGGAGATGTTGATGATGCGGGCATCGCGCTGCTCGCACATGGCGTCGAACAACGGCTGGGTCACGTTGTAGAGGCTGCACAGGTTGGTCTGGATCACCTCGAGCCACTGCTCAGGTGTCATGCGCTTGAAGGCGCCATCCCGGGTGATGCCGGCGTTGTTGACCAGCACGTCCACCCGGCCCTCGTCCTGCAACAGGTGACCCAGTGTTGTGCGACACATGGCGGTGTCTGTCACATCCAGTGGCAGTAGCCGCACCTGATCCGGTCGATAACCCTGCTCCCCATACCAGTCGTGGGCCGCTGCACCGTTGCCGCTGGAGTGGGTGGCAATGATGCGATAGTCCTGGGCCAGCAAGGCGGTGGTGATAGCAGATCCTATGCCGCCACGGGCTCCGGTGATCAAGGCAATTTTTTTCATCTTTGCTCTCCCTGAAAAAGATTCGAACGAGGACTTTATGGGCTTTTCAGGCTAATTGATATATTTGTTTTAAAACAATCTGACAGGCAAATGCGTTACTTTTGTGACAGGTTGACAACCTGGCTTGACGGCTTTGTTGAAGGCATGGGGGGCGGCTATGTTGAATGTGGCCACTTGGGCGGGCATGCCCCTCTGCTGGTCGCGTTCCCGACCCTCAATGACACCGATCTTCTTCCTCGTATCCCCTGGCCCAGCGCCCATTTCACCCGCTTTGAGCGGGTGCTCGACTCCCCCCACGGGGATCTGCTTCCGCTGGCCGAGCAAAGCGGCTGGCCGTGCTGGCAGTTGCAGCGGGCCTTCTTGCACGAGACAGGGCTGACGATGACCCTCGATGACAAGACCCTTAACTGACCTGTATTGCCCCATCGGCGGTGTTTTTACGCCTCTTTTTGCTCACCCATTTTGCTGCGAATGCGCTCGAACAGGCTCTGCAGGCAGGCTTGATCCTTGTCGGCGGCCCGCACAGCGCCATACATATGACGGCGGACTCCGCCCCCCAGCGGCCTGGCTTCGAGCAAGCCCTGCCGCACAAACTCCTCGCTGGCCCAGCGCGGCAGGGCGGCGACCCCGAGCCCGGCGGCGGCCATCTGCAGCATGACGGAGGTATTGTCCACCAGCTTGCAGCGGGCGGGCTCCACCCCGGCGGGTTGCAAAAAGCGGCTGAAGATATCCATGCGGCTGCGCTCCACCGGGTAGACCAGCAGCACCTCTGGCCCAAGGTCGCTCGGCTCGATGCGGCTCTGGTGGCAGAGGGGGTGATCCGGCGCCATCACCAAGTTGAGGTCGAAGGCAAACAGCGGTTCGAAGTGGAGATCGCCGCGGGCCTGCACGTCCGAGGTGAGCAGCAAGTCGAGCTGACCGCCGAGCAGGGCATTAATGGCATCAAAGCCGGGCACCGACTCCACTTCCAGATCCACCCCCGGCCACTGGCGGCGAAAGTCGGGCAAGAGCGGCAGCAGCCACTGGATGCAGCTGTGGCAATCGAGCGCCAGATGCAGCCTGCCCGCATCGCCGCTCTGCAGGGCGTGCAGTTGCTTCTCGGTCTGGGATAGCGCGGGCAACACCTGGCGGGCCAGACTCAGCAGCAGCTGGCCTGCCGCCGTCAGCACCAGGGGGCGGCTCTTGCGCAGGTAGAGCTCCAGATTGAGGCGGGTCTCCAGCTCTTTGAGCTGATGGGAGAGGGCTGACTGGGTGAGGTTGAGAATCAGCGCGGCACCGGCCAGCGACCCCTGCTCGGCCAGCGCGGTCAGGGTTCTCAAGTGCTTGATTTCCAGACCTGCATTGCTTGGCACTGCCATAACATGGCTCCTTGTTGCATCAATCGCGGATTTTTTGAGAGGCTGTTGAAAAGGATTCAATAGCCAACGCCACCTTATCTTGTCATTTTGGATGTGTAAACATCTGGATGGCCAAATCATCCAGTTTCCCATCAGATGAATGAGCATAAGGAATTGGACCTATGACACGAGCACACACCCTGGGCTTCCCCCGTATCGGCGCCAAGCGCGAGCTGAAATTTGCCCTCGAATCTTACTGGCGTGGCGAGACCACTCAGGCAGAACTTATCGCCACCGGCAAGAGCCTGCGTGAGCGTCACTGGCAGGCCCAACGCACCGCCGGGGTCAACCTGCTGCCGGTGGGGGATTTTGCCTGGTACGATCAAGTGCTCGGCACCAGCTTGCTGGTGGACGCAGTGCCTGCCCGTCACCGCCACGGTGACACCGATCTCGATACCCTGTTCCGGGTGGCCCGTGGCCGTGCGCCGACCGGCCCGGCTGCCGCTGCCGCCGAGATGACCAAGTGGTTCAACACCAACTATCACTACCTGGTGCCCGAGTTCAGCCGCGACCAGCGCTTCAAGCTGGGCTGGAGCCAGCTGTTTGACGAAGTGGAAGAGGCCAAGGCGCTGGGACTGCCAGTCAAGGCTGTGTTGCTGGGGCCCGTCTCTTATCTGTGGCTTGGCAAGGAGAAAGAGAGCGGCTTTTCGCGCCTCGAACTGCTCGACCGTCTGCTTATCGTCTACCAGGAGATCCTGGCCAAGCTGGCTGCACAAGGCGTGGAGTGGGTGCAGATCGATGAGCCGGTGCTGGCGCTGGACTTGCCGGACGAGTGGCGGTTGGCCTATCTCAATGCCTATGAGCGCCTGAGCGGTCCCTGCAAGCTGCTGCTCACCACCTATTTCGGCTCGGTTGCCCATCAGCGCGACATCATCACCAGCCTCAAGGTGGATGGCCTGCACCTGGATCTGGTGGCGGCACCCGAGCAGCTTGAGACGCTGGTCCCGCACCTGCCGGCCCAGTGGGTCATCTCTGCCGGGGTGATCAATGGCCGCAACGTCTGGCGTGCCAATCTGGCCAAGCTGGCGCCGACGCTGAAAGCATTGAAAGAGAAGCTGGGCGAGCGGCTCTGGGTGGCCTCTTCCTGCTCCCTGTTGCATAGCCCGGTGGATCTCACCCTGGAGCACGAGCTGGACACCCAGACCCGCAGCTGGTTCGCCTTCGCCCTGCAAAAGTGCTATGAGCTGGGGCTGCTCTCCGACTATCTCGATGGCGGAGCTCTGGACAAGATCACCGCCTACAGTCAGCCTATCGTGGCGCGGGAGTCCGACAGCCGGGTACACAAGAAAGCGGTACAGTCGCGCCTTGCCAGCCTGACCAACAGTGATTTCGACCGCCAGAGTGCCTATCCGGTGCGAGCGCAGGCCCAGCGCCATGATCTCAAGCTGCCGCTGTTGCCGACCACCACCATTGGCTCCTTCCCGCAGACCTCGGAAATTCGGGTGCTGCGTCAGGAGTGGCGGGCCGGTCGCATCGACGATAGCGCCTACGAGGCGGGTATCCAGGCCCAGATAAAGGATGCGATCGAGCGCCAGGAGGCCATCGGGTTGGACGTGCTGGTGCACGGCGAGGCCGAGCGCAACGACATGGTGGAGTATTTCGGTGAACTGCTGGACGGTTTTGCCATCACTCGCTTCGGCTGGGTGCAGAGCTATGGCTCCCGCTGCGTCAAGCCGCCGGTGATCACCCGCGATATCGACCGCCCGACCCCCATGACACTCGAGTGGACCCGGTTTGCCCAGAGCCTGACCGACAAGCCGGTGAAGGGGATGCTGACGGGCCCAGTGACTATCCTCTGCTGGTCCTTCCCGCGCGAAGATGTGAGCCGCGAGCAGTCCGCCCTGCAAATTGGCTTGGCCATTCGCGACGAGGTGGCGGATCTCGAAGCTGCCGGCATCAAGATCATCCAGATCGACGAACCGGCGATCCGCGAAGGCTTGCCCCTGCGCAAGCAGGATCACCAGGCGTATCTGGACTGGGCGGTGCGCGCCTTCCGTCTGAGCGCGAGCCCTGTGGTGGACAGCACCCAGATCCACACCCACATGTGTTATAGCGACTTCAACCTCATCATAGAGGCGGTGGCAGCGTTGGATGCGGACGTCATCACCATAGAGACCAGTCGCAGCCAGATGCAGCTGCTCGAAGCGTTCGAACGCTTCAACTATCCCAATGAAATCGGGCCGGGCGTGTATGACATCCACTCGCCGAACGTGCCGAGCCAGAGCTGGATTGAGGGGTTGCTGCGCAAGGCGGCCAAACAGATCCCGGCCGAGCGGCTCTGGGTCAACCCGGATTGCGGCCTCAAGACCCGCGGCTGGGAAGAGACCACCGCCGCCCTCACCGTGATGGTGGAAGCCACCCGGGCGCTGCGGGCCGAGCTGGCTTAGCTCGGCAGTCATGCTGGCAACACAGCAGTAAAGCACGACAGAGTACGGACATAATGAAAGAGGGAAGGCGCATGCCTTCCCTCTGTTTTTGTGCGGGCGCGTGCGTTAGGCTCAGGGCTGGGTGATGTGGGCGGGGCAGGAAATGATGAAAACAGGTGTCTGGATCGGTTGTCTATGGGCGCTGTTGCTGGCCAGTTGCCCCCTGGCTGCTCCTGTCCCCTCGCTCAACATGGTCTATTTCGATGATTTTGCCCCCTACTCCTGGCGTGACGAGCAAGGCAAGATGCGGGGCATCATGGTGGATGTGATGGACAGGGTCGCGGCCGAGCTCGGCATCCGCGTCACTCATCAGGGGTACCCTTGGCTGCGGGCCCAGAAACTGGTGTGGGCCGGCCAGGCCGATGGCTTTGTCGCTGTGCCTACCCGGGCGCGGGGGGACTACACCCAGGTGGTGGAAGAGCCGGTCGCCTTCTCTACCCTGACCCTGTTCACCCAGGCGGGGCACCCCCAGCTGGCGCGGCTCAATCAGGCTCGCACCCTGGCGGATCTCAAGACGTTCACCATCCTCGACTACATAGGCAATGGCTGGGGCAAGGAGAATCTGGTGGGATTCAAGGCCCATCTGACCATGAACGTGGACAACGTCTTCAAGATGCTCTCTGCCGGTCGGGGGGATGTGATGATCACGGATCCCATCGTGGCCAACTTCAAGCTTCGCCAGCTGGGGTTGACGGAGCGCATCATAGAGGTGCCGCTTCAGCTGGGATTGACCCCGCTCACCCTCTGCATCGCCCATACATCTCCTTTTCAGCGCCGGGCGCCCGAGTTCTCCCGCGTCCTGGTCAGGCTGCGTCAGAGTGGCGAGCTGGCTCGCATCGAGGCGCGTTATCGGTAGGCTGTTGCCCCCTGGCGCCGGATCACGGCTTGTTAAAACAAAGAGGGCGGCCAAGGCCGCCCTCTTTGTGGCTGCGTCATCGTGGTCAGTGTGCCACCAGCTGGGGGGCCTGGGATGGGCTCTGGTATTGCGCATTGGAGAGGGCGGGTTGCCGCTCTCTGAGTGTTTGCGCACGTGCCAGGGTCTCGGCCAGCCAGTGGGGATCGAGGGGAATGGCGTTGCGATCGTTGACGACCAGGTTGCGGTGCTGGGCCCCGAGGCAGCCGTAGCGCTCGGGATCTGTCTGGGTAAAGAGGCCCAGGCAAGGCACGCCGCTGGCGGCGGCCAGATGGAGCGGGCCAGTGTCGCAGCTGACAAAGAGGGCGAGGCCGCTGGCGAAGCGGGCCAATTCGCTCAAGTTGCGCAGGGAGACCGGCATGTCGCCCAGCAGAGGCAGGGGATCGGCCGGATCATTGAACTGGATCAGCAGGGCATCCGGGCGTTGGCGGCGCAGATCCCCGAGCAGCCGCTGCCATTGGGGGAGGGAGAGCCCCTTGCCCTTGCGGGCGCCGGTGAAAAAGCCGATAAGGGGCCGGCCCGGGTGGCTCTGTATCAACGCCGTCAAGTGTGGGCAGGCGGTGTGCAGCATACTGCCCAGTTCAATCTGATCGGCGAGGCTTGCGTGCAGGCCGAGCAGTTGCAGCGGCTGGTGGGCATAGTGGCACTGGTCGTTGGAGGCGATCGGCCGATCGAACAGCACATCCCCCCTGGCTTCCTCAAAACCCAGCTTCTCGCTGGCGCGTACCCAGGCGGCGATGAGGTGATCCGTGCTGGAGGCGAACGGGACATAAACCTGGTCATACTGTTGGCGACCCAGGCGCCACAGCACGGGCAGGGCCGCGATCAGCTGCTTACCCTGCAATCTGACCTGATGCACCTGTTGCAGTTTCAGATCGGCCAGAAAGGGGAGCAGTTGGCCACCGCTGCACACCAGCTCGATGTCGGCGTTGGGGTGGGTACTGCGTACCTTTTGCAAAAAGGGCAGCAAGAACAGATTGTTGCCTATGTGGTTCGTGCTGCGAATGATGAGGATCCGTTGGGCAGGCTGGCTTGAGGCTGGTAGCCTGCCCCGTTTGGCAAGCCAGGCGAGGGCTGCCCGCTCCAGCCCGGTCGTCCAGCAACGGCGCTGGCCGTCGAAGCGACGCAGGGCGTCTCTGATGGTGCTCATGATGAGTGGCTATGTTGATGAAATTGACATCAAAGGTACACGGCAAGTCTTAAGAAAGCATTAAGAGAAGAGAAAAAAGGGGTCGTTACCCATTGTGAGAACTTTCTGCTGCGTCACATTTTGGATGCAACAGTGTGCATCCGGACATCACTTTGTTGATGAAAAACACAAACAGGGCGGCCGGCGGACCGGACGCCATGTTTGTGTGAGCCGCTTGCCTGCGCGCTGGCCTCTGCCGTGGCAGTGACGCTGGCCTTTCTCTGCAACAGGCTACCGCGGCGCCGTTCCCCAGCCGAGCGAGTGCATCGCGACCCGCCAGGGCGATCTTGCCCTGGAGCAGTACGGTGAGCTGCTCGGCAGCAGTCGCCAGGATCGGCAGGCCTTGCTGCAGGATCAGGCCTTGTGGCAGCCTCAGTCTCAGCCGTAGCGGGCCAGGGTCAGCCCTTTATCGCTGATGGTGGGCGTGTTGCCGCTGATGAGATCCGCCAACAGCTGGCCCGACCCTGCCGCCATGGTCCAGCCCAGGGTGCCGTGGCCTGTGTTGAGCCAGAGCCCAGGCACAGGGCTTGGGCCCACCAGCGGGGTACCGTCTGGCGTCATAGGTCGCAGCCCGGTCCAGAACTCGGCCTGCTGTATGTCCCCCCCCTCAGGGAAGAGATCCCCCACCACCATGGCCAGGGTGTCGTAGCGTTTAGGGTTGAGCGCCAGGTTGAAACCCGACAGCTCCGCCATACCGCCGACCCGGATCCGATCATCGAAGCGGGTGATGGCGACCTTGTAGGTTTCATCCAGCACTGTACTGCGTGGCGCCGCATCGCGGTTGGCCATCGGCAGGGTGAGGGAGTAGCCCTTGACCGGGTAGACTGGCAGATCGAGCCCAAGCGGGCGCAGGAAGCCGGTGGCATAGCTGCCCAGCGCACAGACGATGGCATCGGCCTTGAAACGCTGCTCACCGGCCCGCACCGCTACGGCGCGCCCCTGCGCCAGTTCAATCTCGTCGATAGCGCAGTTGAAGACAAATTCCACCCCGAGTTTTTGCGCCTCGGCGGCCAGTGCCTTGGTGAAGCGGAAGCAATCGCCGGTTTCATCACCCGGCAGGCGCAGGCCGCCCACTATCTTGCCGCGTACCCGCGCCAGCGCAGGCTCCACCTCCTCACAACCGCTGGCATCCAATGACTGGTAGGGCACGCCATACTCTTCCAGCACCTCGATATCCCGTTTGCTGGCATCAAGCTGGGCCTGGCTTCGAAACAGCTGCAGGGTGCCGAGCTGGCGTCCCTCGTAATCCAGGGCCAGCTCATCACGCAGCCCCTTCATGCAGTCACGGCTGTATTCGGCAAGGCGCACCATGCGCCCCTTGTTGATGGCATAGGCAGTCGGAGTGCAGTTGGCGAACATCTTCAGCATCCAGCGCAGCTGAAATGGATCCGATGTAGGGCGCACCGTGAAGGGGGCGTGTTTTTGCAGCAGCCACTTGGCGGCCTTGAGGGGAATGCCGGGCGCCGCCCAGGGCGCCGCGTAACCGGGAGAGATCTGACCGGCATTGGCATGGCTGGTCTCCAGCGCCACTCCGTCCTGCCGTTCCAGCAGGGTCACCTGATGACCTGCCTTGGCCAGATACCAGGCGCTGGCTACGCCAATCACGCCACCACCCAACACCACTATCTTCATCACACCATCCTTGTCGTTATGCAGGCGCCACCGGCCGATCCTGCTGTTTTTATGAGGGCTGGCCCGCTCCCGTTACTGCGTTTGTCGCGAGCGGACAAAGAGAGGGACCCAGCGCACAGGCCACACGTTATCACCGGTAGCGTGATCGGCAAATCCACCCGTTTGAAAATATGATTTATCACCACATTAACATTTATTGCCAGCTGATAATGATGATTTATCACAATAATGCGATGTTTATGACTGCAGCAGGATGCGTTGATGGGGGCCTGGGCTGGCTGGTTCCGCATTCACCCCATGATCGTCTATGCGGCCAAGGTAACGGGATTGTTAAATTTGTGCGCCCGTTCGCAACGGTGATGCGTGTCGCTTGTCGCCCCATGTGGCTTCTGCCTAGAGTGGTCAGCGCATTGCATGGTGCATGTGCGTTTTACTGGCTTGCTCGTGTTAGACCACCACAGGAAAGGATGTGATGACTCGAACTGCTGACGTCCCATCAGGCTGGCCCACCGCCAGTCCCCACACACTGCCCTGGTATCTGCAAGATATAGTGCTGGTGTGCGACTTCCCTCGCCGCTGATCTCCCTGCGTTAACCCCACTTGTTTTCATTTCATATTGGTGACTGTCGCCAGGCGTTCGCGCGGCTGGTGCAAGGAGAAGATCATGCGTCGTATACCCGAACCGTTTCGTATCAAGATGGTCGAGCCCATCAAGCAGACCACAGGCGCCGAGCGCCGCACCGCCCTCGAGGCCGCAGGCTGGAACCCCTTTCTGCTGCTGGCAGAGGATGTTTACATCGACCTGCTGACCGACAGCGGCACAGGTGCCATGTCGGATCGCCAGTGGGCTGGCATCATGATGGGGGATGAGGCCTATGCGGGCAGCCGCAACTTCGTTGAACTGGAGCGCACAGTGCGCGAGATCTTTGGTTATCAGCATGTGATCCCCACCCACCAGGGACGCGGGGCAGAGCAGATCCTCTTCCCCGAGCTGGTCAAACGCTGCCAGGGAAAGGCGCCGGTCTTTATCTCCAACTACCACTTCGACACTACCAAGGCCCATGTGGAGTTGGCGGGGGCGCGGGCCATCAACCTGCTCACCCCGCAAGCCCTCGATACCACGGCCCCTTATGCCTGGAAGGGGGATGTCGATCTGGCACGCCTGGCCGACACCATCGAAACTCTGGGTGCCGACAACGTGGCTGGTGTCATCATCACGGTCACCTGCAACAGCGCAGGGGGGCAGCCGGTCTCCATGGCCAATATGGAAGCCGTGGCCGAGTTGGCCCGCCGCCACCATATTCCGGTGGTGATCGATGCCGCCCGTTTCGCCGAGAACGCCTGGTTTATCAAGGCGCGCGACCCGGCTTACGCCAAGACAGGCATCGGGGAGATAGTGCGCCAGATGTTTGCCCTGGGGGACATGTTCACCATGTCGGCCAAGAAGGACGGGCTGGTCAATATCGGTGGTCTTTGCTGTTTCAAGGAGGATCTCGACCTGTTTCGTGCAGTGCAGGTGCGCTGTGTGGCGATGGAGGGGTTTGTCACCTATGGCGGCCTCGCCGGGCGGGACATGGCGGCGCTCGCCATCGGTCTGCGCGAGGGGATGGATGAGGAGTATCTGACCTATCGCATCGGTCAGGTGGCCTATCTCGGCGAGCGGCTGGCCGAGGCGGGCATTCCCATTCAGACACCCACTGGCGGTCATGCGGTGTTTGTGGACGCCAAAAAACTGCTGCCCCATATTCCGGCCGAGCAGTTCCCGGCCCATGCGCTTGCCTGTGCGCTCTATCTGGAAGGGGGCGTGCGTGGGGTGGAGATCGGCTCCCTGCTGCTGGGGCGCGATCCAGCCACCGGCAAGCAGGAGGCGGCGGACTTTGAGCTGCTGCGCCTCACCATTCCGCGCCGGGTCTATACCCGGGATCACATGGACTATGTGGCCGACTGCCTGATCGCGGTGAAGGCGCGTGCCAGCGAGATCCGCGGTCTTACCTTCGACTACGAGCCGCCGTTGCTGCGTCATTTCACCGCGCGGCTCAAGCCGGTCTAACGCTCCGACGGTGTAAACCGGGGTATTGGCACGGCATCAATAACAAAGCCCCCGCACGACAGGTGCGGGGGCTTTTTACCGTGAGCGTCTGAAGCAGATTACTGGCTGCTGAACAGCTTGGGCTGGGGGCGGGATTGGGCAGTCAGGCTCATGCGGCCGGAGGTCTCCAGCCAGGATTTGATCCGTTTGGCATCCGCCACCCGGGAGTTGGGGGTATCGGCATTGAGCAGCACCAGGATCACCGGCTCGCGGTTTATCTGGGTTGCCATCACCAGGCAGCGCCCCGCCTCGCGAATGTAACCCGTCTTGGAGAGGGTGACAGGCCAGCTGCCTTCACGCACCAGGCGGTTGGAGTTGAGGTAGTGCAATTGGCGCTTGCCGTTGCGCACCATGCGCTCCTCGGTGGAAGAGTACTGGCGAATGAGTGGGTAGGCAGAGGCAGCCGCCACCAGTTTGGCCAGATCATGGGCGCTGGAGACGTTGCGAGGGGTGAGCCCCGTGCTGTCAGCGAACTGGGTGTTCCACATGCCGAGCATGCGGGCCTTGGCATTCATCGCCTCGACAAAGGCGCGCTGGCCCCCCGGGTAATGTCTGGCCAGCGCGGAGGCCGCGCGGTTTTCCGACGACATCAGGGCGATGTGCAGCATGTCGGCCCGGCTCAGACGCGATCCTACCGCCAGCCGCGACCCTGTTCCCTTGAGACGATCCACATCGGCCATGGTGACGGTCAGCATTTCGGAGAGGCGCTGATTGGCATCGAGCACCACCAGCGCCGTCATCAGTTTGGTGATGGAGGCGATGGGCATCACCCGATTGGCATTGCGCTCTGACAGCACCTCGCCGGTGCGTGGATTGGCCACCACGAAGGCAGCCGAACTCAGGGCAAGATCGTTGCGCGGTTCCAGAAAGCGTTTGGGGGAGTGGGATGTGGCCGTAAACGGATTGGCTTGGGCGCTCTCCATGCTGACGGGAACGAGGAAGGCACCGAGCAGCAGGGTAAGAAAAGGACGAATAATCATGTTTTGACGCTACCGTGAATGACTGGAACATTTGGCTAAGTTATATGACGGTAATTGACGCTTCACAACGTCTAATGGCCCGATATTTCAATTTAATGGGATCGTACGCCTTGAAATCCCCATGTTGACGGCTAAATGACGACTCGATCGGGGAAATATCCAACCATGAGCGAGTCTGATACATGCCAGCGTCACCCGTCATGGTGGCGCACTATATATTGGGTCTCTGGGGCCTGGCAGCCCGTTAATCCCCCTTGCGGTGGCGCAAGCGGCACCACCTGCGTTGAGAGAACCTGCATTTTCAGGCTTCTGTCGCTACTCGCATCAGCGCCGAGGGACTGCGCTCGACAAAATAGTGCCAGACATGGTCATAGAGCGCCTGCTGGCCGGGAAAACTCACCAGTCCCTTGGCCTCGGCCAAGGTGCACCAGCGATATTCGGTGTGCTCGTCGTTGAGGGTGACCACCTGATTGGGCGGGCAATAGACCACAAAGACCGGCACTACCTCCACCGTATTTGAAGCGCTTTCGTAAAATTGTTCCAGATAATGGGCTGTGTATAACTCGCAAACCGTGATACCCGTCTCTTCGCCAAACTCGCGAATAATGGTCTGCCAGCCGGTTTCCCCCGCCTCAATCGTGCCAGCCACATGGCACCAGAAACCGCCCTTTACGCGTTTCATCACCAGCAGCTTTGTTTCGCCATCCATCGTTGAGAGGGCGACACCGGAGACGGCTTTACAGCGAATGGGGATCATGGTTTTTTCTCGCTTGGTTTGCCGTCTGTAATTAAAACGACAGGGATAAATGGGTCTTAAATGAAAAACGTCTCCGCTGGCAGACCAATGGCGTCTATTTCATTCAGGCTGCTCTTGGCCAGATAGTTTGCCACCAGATTAACATCCACCCAGTCGCCGGCATATGTCGGAAATCGTTGGCTTACATGGCAGTAGAAATAGTCTGGAAAGTGGAACAGCTTGCTGGATAAATATGCGTCATCTCTGCCAGGAGATGATTAACGTCTGTGGTCGAGGCGCAATATTACGACGACGACATACCCTGACTCTTATACACAAATATTGTGAACTGATTGGCACTTTTCCCGATTTCCAGGATCTGATCTCCTATGTGACTCCCGAACATGGTAACGATCATGCTAACTTTTGCTCTTCATCGTGCGGCCG
>NZ_JAACGC010000023.1:0-56306 GCF_029237385.1 Aeromonas sp. 1HA1 | reverse complement strand
GCAGGACTCTGAGGGTAGAATTGGTCATGGCGTATCACCTCTGTTAATTGAGATTCTTCGCGGGAATCAATCAGCAGGATACGCCACCTTCTCTATCTCCCCCATACACCAGAAATCACCATAACTCGTTGAACAGCACCGCCTCCCGTTCCCGCTAATCATAAAAACCGAGCCAGATGCAGCCGCATCTGGCTCGGTTTTTATGTCTGCCTGTCACTCCTGCTCGCCGTCATCCATGGACCATGTCGGGCTCAGTTTCTAACCCCTGCCCGGTTCAATAGAGCTGACGGCGCATGCCGGTTGCCTCCAGAATTTTCGCGCTTATCTCCTCCACCGAATGAGAGCTGGTGTCGAGAAAGCGGATCGCCTCCTGGCGGAACAGCCGCTCCACACTCGCCAGCTCCTGCTCGCACTGCTCCAGCGATGAGTAGCGGCTGTTGGCGCGGCGCTGGTTGCGGATCTCGTGTAGCCGCAGCGGCGCTATGGTGAGGCCGAACAGCTTGTGGCGGTTGGCCTTGAGGGCGCTGGGCAAGTCCAGCGAGCCCATGTCCTGCTCGATGAAGGGGTAGTTGGCGGCCCGGATGCCAAATTGCAGCGCCAGATAGAGGCTGGTCGGGGTCTTGCCGCAGCGGGAGACCCCGATGAGAATGATGTCCGCCTCCTCATACTCCTTGGTGGTAATGCCGTCGTCGTTGGCCAGCGCGAAGTTCACCGCCTCGATGCGATCGTCATAGAGCTTGCGATTCTCCATGCCGTGAGTGCGATGCAGCCTGGGTTCGGCTTTGACCCCCAGCTCATACTCCAGCGGGCTGACGAAGGTGTTGAGAAAGTCGTGGCTGCTGGCCTGGGCCTTAAGCACCTCTTCACGTACCAGGGGGTCGACTATGGTGTGAAACAGGATGGGGCGTATCCCGGTCTGACGGAATTGCTCGTCGATACGCGCCCGCACCTGCCTGGCTTTGTCCTGCGTCTCCACGAAGGGGATGGTGATTTGCTCAAACACCAGCGGAAACTGGCTCAATACGGCGTGGCCGAACACCTCGGCCGTGATGGCGGTGCCGTCGGATACATAGAATACGGTGTGCACGATGCGCTCCTGTGATACGGGTTGGCGAGGTTGCGAGCAGTCAGTATCTCTCGAAACTATACCGATATTGTCAACCTATCTACTGTGCCCAAGTTGTGAAGTGGCTTGCAAACCTGAGTCGTTACCTTTTTGTGTTGGCATTGTAGAATGTCTGTGTCATTCGGCTATCCCCAAATCTTGCTCGGGGATTTTTTTGACAACAAATAGAAAACGTTTTCATATTCGTTGGCAACAGTAGAAACAGACAATAACGCATATAACTCACGCACATAATTTGGCGCAGAAGGTGCCATGGCACCCGAGCCCACCAACCTGGAGACATGCAAGTGCAACAGTACGTACTCTGGTACGAACAACTCGGAATGCAAGATGTAGAACGAGTTGGCGGCAAGAACGCATCCCTTGGCGAGATGATCAGCAACCTTTCAGGTGCCGGTGTATCCGTGCCGGGTGGCTTTGCGACCACGGCCTTTGCGTTTAACGAGTTTCTGGAGTTAAGCGGCCTTAACGGCAAGATCCATGATCTGCTCGATACCCTGGATGTGGACGACATCGCCGCCCTCAACCGGGCAGGTCAGCAGATCCGTGACTGGGTGATCGAAGCGCCGTTCCAGAGCGCGCTGGAGCAGGCGATCTGCGCGGCCTACGACAAGCTGAGTGCGGGTGTGGATGCCTCTTTCGCGGTGCGCTCCTCCGCCACCGCCGAGGATATGCCGGACGCTTCCTTTGCCGGTCAGCAGGAGACCTTCCTCAACGTACGCGGCATCGATGCCGTCATGATTGCCGTCAAGCATGTGTTTGCTTCACTGTTCAACGATCGCGCTATCTCTTATCGGGTGCATCAGGGGTATGACCACAAGGGCGTGGCGCTCTCGGCCGGGGTGCAGCGCATGGTGCGCTCGGATCTGGCTGCCTCCGGCGTCATGTTCACTCTGGATACCGAATCGGGTTTCAACGATGTGGTCTTCATCACAGGGGCCCAGGGGCTGGGCGAGATGGTGGTGCAGGGGGCCGTCAACCCGGATGAGTTTTATGTGCACAAACCAACCCTCAGGGGCGGGCGTCCTGCCGTGGTGCGCAAGACGCTCGGCTCGAAACTTATCAAGATGACCTACTCGGACGATGCCGGTCACGGCCGTCAGGTGAAGATAGTCGACACGACCGAGGCCGAGCGCAGCCGCTTTTGCATCACGGATGAGGAGGTGATGGCGCTGGCGAAACAGGCGCTCATCATAGAGCAGCACTACGGTCGCCCCATGGATATCGAGTGGGCCAAAGATGGACAGGATGGCCAGCTCTACATAGTGCAGGCGCGTCCCGAGACGGTGCGCAGCCGCCAGGAGGCCAACACCCTCGAACGTTTTGCACTCAAACAGGCGGGCAAGGTGCTGATCGAGGGGCGTGCCATTGGCCACAAGATTGGCGCAGGCCCGGCGCGGGTCATCTCCTCCATCCGCCAGATGGACGAGGTTCAGCCCGGCGATGTACTGGTCACCGACATGACGGATCCTGATTGGGAGCCCATCATGAAGCGGGCCTCAGCCATCGTCACCAACCGTGGCGGGCGCACCTGTCACGCCGCCATCATCGCCCGCGAGCTGGGTATTCCGGCGGTGGTGGGTTGCGGCAACGCCACCGATCATATTGCCCCGGGTCAGCTCATTACCGTCTCCTGTGCGGAAGGGGATACCGGCTTCATCTATGATGGCGAACTCGATTTCGATGTGGCTGTGACCGAGGTGGGCAACATGCCACGTCTGCCCATCAAGATAATGATGAACGTCGGTAATCCGGACCGGGCGTTTGATTTTGCCCAGTTGCCCAATGCCGGTGTGGGCCTGGCGCGGCTCGAATTCATCATCAACCGCATGATTGGCGTGCACCCCAAGGCCTTGCTGGAGTTCGACCAGCAGAGCCCTGAACTGCAGGCCACCATCGCTAAGATGATCGCCGGTTACGACAGCCCGCGGGAGTTCTACGTCGCAAAGCTGACCGAGGGGATCGCCACCCTGGGCGCCGCCTTCTGGCCGGAGCGGGTCATAGTGCGGATGTCGGACTTCAAGTCCAACGAGTACGCTAATCTGGTGGGCGGTCGTGGCTACGAGCCCCACGAGGAGAACCCGATGATCGGTTTTCGTGGCGCGTCACGCTACATAGCCGACAGCTTCCGTCCCTGCTTTGCCCTCGAGTGCGAGGCAATCAAGCGGGTGCGCGATGTGATGGGGCTGACCAACGTCGAGGTGATGATCCCCTTTGTGCGCACCGTGGGCGAGGTGGAGCAGGTGATCGACATCCTGGCCGAGAACGGTCTGCGCCGTGGCGAGCGGGGGCTCAAGGTGATCATGATGTGCGAGATCCCGAGCAACGCCCTGCTGGCGGACAAGTTCCTCGAGCATGTGGACGGCTTCTCTATCGGTTCCAATGACATGACCCAGCTCACCCTTGGGCTGGACAGGGATTCCGGGCTGATTGCCCACCTGTTTGACGAGCGCGACGAGGCGGTCAAGGCGTTGCTGTCGATGGCTATCCAGGCTGCGCGCAAGGCGGGCAAGTATGTCGGCATTTGTGGCCAGGGCCCATCCGATCACCCGGATTTCGCCGCCTGGCTGGTCGAGCAAGGCATAGACTCTGTGTCCCTCAACCCGGATACAGTAGTCGATACCTGGCTCTATCTGGCTGAGCAGCACAAGGCTGGCTGAACCTCGTCGGTGCCAGCCTGAAAAGAATAAAAATGGCGCCCCATATGGCTAATGCAAGTCAGTTAAGAGAGTTTGAGTCCCAACCTGCTAGGTATAAGGGCTAAAGAGTGAGGGAGGCATGATGCCTCCCTCTTTTTATTGGATGCCAGTCAGGGCAGAGGTTTCAGCCCAGTTGACGCCGCATAGCACAGCTCCTGTTATTCAAAATTTCGAATATTAAGTCATAAAAGTGCTTGACTGACTGGCATGAGGCCAGCGGCCCCCTCTGTGTTTGCAAGATATCTCGGGTCTGTCAGCGCAAGGGCTGGCTCACTTTGGCCGCTTCAGTGCGCCAGCCAGTTCGATCTGTACCCTGACTCCTTGCTGTCTGAGCTGGGTTGCGATGGCGTTCAGATCCTTACCGGGCTTGGCCTCCAGCAGGGCGATGCCGCCGCTGCTCTGTTTGAACTGCAGGCCGTGGTGGCTCGCCAGCGCCTTGGCCCGATCGTCATCGGCCTCCACCAGCAGGGTGCCGCTGACGGTCAGCTCAGGGCTGGCGACCCCTTGTAACAGGACGTCGCCGCTGCGCAGGGGCTGCTGTGGCACCTTGCCATCCAGGCTGCGGGCGACCCGTTTCTTGCTGCCGTTATCCAGCGTCAGGTAGGTCTGACCATTCACCTCTATGGTGTTGTACTGCTTGCCATCGATCACCACCGACTCGTCGGCTGTTGCGTACAGACAGACCGAGGCCAGCAGGCTTGCCAGGGTAAGGCTGAGTAAGCTGTGTTTCATGTTAAGACTCCTCTGTGATCAGGAACGGGCTGCATCGTGACCGAGTACCCGCAGGGACCAGTCGAGCAGTTGACCCGGTTGGCTGTTGTTGCGCTCGGTCAGGGTGCTGCGGGTGTTGGTTCTGAGATTGAGCAGCGAGACTTGGCGGGTGCCATTGGCCACGTCAGTCACCTCCAGGTGCCACTTGCCCTGAGCCGGCTCGCCGTAGAACTTGTGGGAGAGCATGCGCATATCACGCAACCCCTTGGTGCGCACATACCCCAGCCGCTGCCGGTCGAGGGATTGTCCCACCAGGCTGTTATTGGGGTTGAGCAGCACGCTGCGGGTGCCGGATGGCGAGACCAGTTCGATCAGCAGATCGGGCAGCCGCTGGTGATCCAGGCTCACCATCACCTGCACGGCCTCGACCGTCAATGGCTGGTCGATCACGGTGCTGGAGCGGGTCGGGCTGCTGCCCACATCCGGGATGGCGCCGGCGACGCTATCCTCAACCGTCACCTTCTGCCACGGCAACTGCACCAGTGGCGGCAGCGGATCGTGGCTGGCGGCCTGGGCCAGGGTCTTGTTCACATCCACCAGGCCGAAACCATAGGTCGGGCTGAACCAGAGGCCGGCCGCGTTGCGCTCCCAGCCTTCCAGCGCCGTCACCTGGCGGCGCTGGCCGTCGGCGGCCGTGTAGCTTATCTGCACGGGCTCCTGATTGGCGTCGAGTCGGGTGGCGTTGCGGGCCAGCAGGTCGCGCAAGTCGCGCACCGACAGGTCCGGATAGGCGGACATCAGCAGCGCCATGGCACCAGTGGTGTTCGGGGTGGCCGAAGAGGTGCCGTTCATCACACCGTTGTAGCCGCAGCTGGCATCGAGTTGCGGGTTGTTGTGCAGCCGGTTGGTGCTGGGATCGTCTACCCGGTTGTAACCCATGTCACATCCGGGCAGATCCGTGGTCACCATGGCGGGTGTATCCGTGCCCTGTTCCCCGCCGGGGGCGCTCAGAAACACATTGCTGCCGATGCTGGAGTAGGAGGATCGCACCCCGTCCGCGTTGATGGCGCTCACCACCAGGTTCCAGAAGTTGCTGTTGGAGGGATCGATGTTGCTGTTCTCAAATGGCAGCTTTGGCATGTCGCCGGTGCGGTTGAGCACATAGCTGCCGGAGGCAATCCGGTTGAAGCCGTTACCAGCCGCCTTGATATAGGCCGCACCTTGCGCCTGAAGGGTCAGTTGCTCGAACAGGCGATCGAGCTGCACCTGATCCAGCTCGTTGGCCCCTTCTGGATCGACCAGACTCGTGCCGTAGCTCTGGTTGAAGACCCGGTTGTCTGCGGTGACGGCGTTGCCGCCGAGGGCATAGAGCCAGTCCTTCTGCAACTGCTGGCTGTTGTCATCGAGCAGGTTAAAGCCCTGCAATTGGGCGCGGGGGGCCACCCCCAGGGTACCTATGGTGTTGTCTACCGCGGCTATGATGCCGGATATCGAAGTGCCGTGGGCACTGTCCGGATCGGTCGGGGTCGGATCGCTGCTGCCGGTCACCACATTTTTGGAACCGGGGCGCACATTGTCGGCCAGATCCGGGTGCGCTATGGCGATGCCATCGTCCACCACGGCCACATTGATGCCCTGACCCAATACCTCGGTGCGGTGTGCCCACCAGAGGTTGAGGTCATTGCCCGCCACGCCGCCGCGTTTGCTGAAGGCATCCTGGCCGCTGTTGAGCAGGTGCCACTGCTGGTCCTGCAGGGGATTGATGCCGGGCAGACAACGGTCTGCGCTGCTGCGACCGGTATCGAGTCCAGCCTCTTTGCCGGTGAGCGGGGTACAACTCTCATTAGCCTGAACTGAAGCGATAGGCATGGCCGAGAGCAGGGCCGAAATTGCCAACGCTAACGATGTTTTTCTCATTAATAAACTCCATTTTATACCGCACCATCCTGGGTACGGCTGGCATCTATACACGGGAAAAACAGAGCCAAAAAGCGCTCATTTCTGATCTGAGATAAGGCTCAAAAAAATCCCATCACAAACCCGTTTCAAACCATATGGGGGTTCCAGCGATTCACTTTATGTGCACTTTTGAGAGCTTTGTCAGTGGATAGCCGTTGATGTTTTCTTTAGCGGTCAACATGTCTTAACCCTTGCTGTGGCTTTGGGAGGGAGCGGATGTGGCTCATCCCCACGCTGTCGGCATGGCAGGCTTGCCTGCCATGCCGACAGCGACCCGCCGCGTTGTGATCAAAGCCAGGATCGGGCGAAACGCCGGATGGCGGCCATCCCCCCGGCAGCGGCAGCCAACAGGGTTGAACGTCGGGCTTAGCTGCCGCTCGGTTAAGCTTGCCCTGTTTTGTTGCTTGGCGACGGGGAGGGGCTCTGTTATGGTGGCATTCATCAGCCGTTTGGATGGCTAGATGGTTGCAGCGAAGCCACCCTGGGTGGCAAGGGCCATCATAGGCCACCGTTTTGATCATATTGACAGGGAGTTTCATATGCAGCGTCGTTCCTTCTTCACCCTCTCCGCGCTGGCACTGTTGGCCAGCAGCCTGCCGTTTTCCGTTCTTGCCGCCGAGCCGGCCAAGAAGGAGATAGTGATTGGCACGACAGTCGGGGATTTTGCCGACATGGTGACAGACTCCATCAAGCCGCAGCTGGAGGCCAAGGGTTACAAGGTCAAACTGGTGGAGTTCACTGACTACGTGACCCCCAATATCGCGCTGGCGGATGGCTCGCTCGATGTAAATTGCTTCCAGCACAAACCCTATCTGGAGAGTTTTTCAAAAGACAGGGGCCTGTCGCTGGCTCCCATCACCCAGGTGCCGACCGGTCCCATGGGGCTCTACGCTGGCAAGTTGGGCGAGCTGAAGGCACTGAAAGAGGGGAGCACGGTTGCCATCCCCAACGACCCGACCAATCAGGCGCGGGCCCTGCTGATGCTGCAGGACCTGGGCTGGCTCACCCTCAAGGAGGGGATCAATCCGCTCAAGGCGAGTGAGTTTGATGTGGCGAAAAATCCGCACAATATCAAGCTGATCCAGCTGGAAGCTGCGCAACTGCCACGTTCGCGGGAGGATGTGGATTTCTCCGTCATCAACGGTAACTTCGCCGCCTCCAGCGGCATTGCGTTCAGCGAGGGGTTGTTCCTTGAGCGCAGCTACAACTTCATCAACTGGGTGGTGGTGAAAAGCGCCGATGCAGATCAGCCGTTTGCCAAGGACGTGGCGGCGGCCTACAACTCCGCCGAATTCAAGGCCTATGCCGCCAAGCGTTTCGTGGGTTACAAGTATCCCGAGGGCTGGCAGGGGCAGAGCGCCAGCAACTGAGCATGGCTATCGGTATGTGACGTTATCGCATAAACAAAAACGGGCACCAGAAGGTGCCCGTTTTTGTCGGCGTGGTCACAGGTGTCAGTAGCGACGTAGCCACCAGCGCGCGCCCAACAGGGCGGTCAGGCTGCCGAGCAGGGCGCTCGCCAGCACATCCTGCGGCCAGTGCATGCCGATCAGCATGCGCGACAGACCTATGCCCAGCGCCCATAGTGGCAGCAACCAGACCCCGGTGGGGGCGCGGGTCAGCCAGATCAGGCCGAAAAACTGGGCCAGGCTCATGGCGGCGATACTGTGGCCGGAGGGGAAGGCGTAGTTCACCTCTGCCTGCCAGTGGTTGCCGAGCCACTCGGGCAGGGCTAGCAAGAGGCTGGCCGCATGCACCTGCTCGCTGCGTACTTCCACCTTGCTGGCGTAGAACTGCTGGATGGCAGGGATCAGGTTCTGGCTCTCCAGCCAGAGCAGATAGGGGCGCGGCTCCTGGGTCAGGTGTTTGACCAGGCTCTTGATGGCCCAGTCGCCCGCCAGCACGGCAAACAGGGCGCCACCGAGGGCCAGCGTGGCGGGCAGGCCCAGTGCCAGCTTGTGTCGGGTCAGCAGCAAGAGGGCGGCGATGCTGACGGCGAGGCCGGGCAGATCCACCATGCGGGTAAGGGCGTAGGGCCACCACAACCAGCCCGATTGCAGGGAGTTGCTCATAAAGGGTTGCCAGGGCAGGCAGGTCAGCAGCAGCAGCGGCAGGATCAGGGCCGCGCTGAAACCAAGCGCCTGGCGGCGCGGCAACGAAGAGGTATGAGTTGGCATAACAGGGCTCGTAACGGGTGCGTGTAACAGAGGCAGATAAAAAAGAGGCGCCATTGTGCCAGCCTCGGCTTGTTGGTCAAGTCGCACCGGCCGGACTGTAACATGGGGTTACAAATGAGCGTAGCCCGGGCCGACCTGGCGGTGCGACTGTGGTGAAAGGGCATAGGCGAATATGCATCTGAAAATTCGGTTGGTTTGGGCTAGAATGGCGCGCCTGTGGCCGGTTGCGAAGTGAGAGAGCCCGATGAAGATCGTCGTTGATGAAAATATGCCCCATGCCCTTGAGTTATTTGCCGAATTTGGCGAGGTGATCCCCCTGTCAGGACGGCATATGCAGGCGGCGGATCTGCAAGATGCCGACGTGCTGCTGGTGCGCTCCGTGACCCGGGTCGATGCCGAACTCCTCGCCACCAGCCCGCGGCTCGGCTTCGTTGGCACCGCCACCATAGGCACGGATCACGTGGACAAGGCGCTGCTGGCCGAGCGGGACATCCCCTTCTTCAGCGCGCCCGGCTGCAACAAGTATTCGGTCGGCGACTATGTATTGAGTGCCTTGCTGGTGCTGGCCGAGCGCCACGAGCTTACCTTGCGCGAGATGAGCCTCGCCGTCATCGGCGCCGGCAACACGGGGGACTGTGTGGCGGGCAAGGCCGAGGCCCTCGGCATGCGGGTGCTGCGCTGCGATCCGCCGCGCGCTCGGGCCGCCGCGCAGGCGGGGGAGGCTGGGGCGTTTGTTGACTACCAGAGTGCCCTGGGTGCCGATATCGTCAGCTTTCACGTCCCCATCACCCGCGAGGGGCCGGATGCCACTTTCCACCTGCTGGATGAGCAGGTGATCGCCGCGCGACCTGCCGGACAGATCCTGATCAATGCCTCCCGTGGCGAGGTGTGGGACAACCAGGCGCTGCTCGCTCGCCAGCAGGGGCCGCAGCCCCTGCGACTGGTGATGGATGTGTGGGAAGGGGAGCCCGAGCCACTGCGGGCCCTGGTGCCCCATACCGAGATAGCGACTCCTCACATCGCAGGCTACAGCCTGGAGGGCAAGGCGCGCGGTACCTGGATGCTCTATCAGGCGCTGTGCCAGCAGCTGGGGCGCACGCCGCGCCAGGATCTGCAATCCTTGTTGCCAGTCCCCGAGGTGCGCGCTCTGACACCGGGTCAACCGGCGGATCAGGCGTTGATTAAGCAGCTGGTGCAACTTATTTATGACGTGCGTCGCGACGATGCCCGTTTTCGTAACCGGATTGAGGTGCCCGGCAGTTTCGATGAGCAGCGCAAACACTACCCAGAGCGGCGCGAGCTATCCTCGTTGCAGGTCTGCGGCCCGTTTGCTGGCGATACTCTGGCCCGGCTCGGCTTTGGCATTCAGGCCGAGTGAGCCGACTCAATCCCTAGTTCAACACCAGAAAATGGGCGGACTCGGTGCCGCCCTTGTCCGGTTTGGCATGATGCCAAATCCCCTATCGGGCAGGTCAGCCTGCCAACTGTGATGCCAGCGTGCGTCAGCGACACCATGGATAGCGGCTGTTAACCGGCGCTATCCATGGGTAATTCCACAGGAGAGAATATTAGTGAGTCAGCAATTCAACGTAGCGGTATTGGGCGCCAGCGGCGCCGTGGGTCAGGCCATGATCGAAATTCTGGAGGAGCGCGCCTTCCCGGTAGGCACCCTCTATCCGCTGGCCTCCAGCCGCAGTGCCGGTGATACGGTGCGCTTTGGTGGCAAGAACCTCGAGATCAAGGACGTGGAAGAGTTTGACTGGAGCCAGGTGCAGATAGCGCTTTTCTCCGCCGGGGGCGAGGTCTCTGCCAAGTGGGCGCCGATTGCTGCCGAGCACGGCTGCATCGTCATCGACAATACCTCCTGCTTCCGTTACGACGCAGACATCCCGCTGGTGATCCCGGAAGTGAACCCAGACGCGTTGGCGGATTTTCGTAACCGCAACATCATCGCTAACCCGAACTGCTCCACCATCCAGATGCTGGTTGCGCTCAAGCCACTGCACGACGAAGTAGGCATAGCCCGTATCAACGTGGCGACCTACCAGTCCGTCTCCGGCTCCGGCAAGGAGGGGGTGAGCGAGCTGGCCGGCCAGACCGCGCAGCTGCTCAACGGTCGTCCGGTGGAGCCGACCCTCTACCCGCAACAGATAGCTTTCAACCTCATTCCGCAGATCGACAGCTTCACCGACAACGGCTACACCCGTGAAGAGATGAAGATGGTGTGGGAAACCCAGAAGATCCTGGGCGATGCCAGCATAGCGGTGAACCCCACCTGCGTACGGGTGCCTGTGTTCTACGGTCACGCCGAGGCGGTCCACGTCGAGTTGCACCAGCCGCTGGATGCGGATCAGGTCAAGGAGCTGCTGCGCAATGCTCCGGGCGTTACCCTGTTTGATGACGACGCGGATTATCCGACCCCGGTGCGCGACGCCACCGGCAAGGATGAGGTGCTGGTCGGCCGGGTCCGTCAGGATATTTCTCACCCGAGTGGTATCAATATGTGGATCGTGGCCGATAACGTTCGTAAGGGCGCTGCGACCAACAGCGTACAGATTGCCGAACTGCTGGTGCGCGATTACCTCTGATCGACTGACCAGATGGGGAAGGAGTCCCATCTGGCGTGAAACCTGCCACCCCCATGGGGCGTGGATGTGACCGGGGCCGCACTCTATGGCCCCGAGAATTTTTCGTGATATCAACTGATTAAGTTTTTTCCTACACTCACAAACACATTGGGTGCTAAATGTGTCGGATTGCTGGCTTGCACCCTGAGCCTGATTTATATTGAACCGACTGTTTTGGGGTAACTATCCAGATTTTTCAATGCGATAGGGCCGTCATACGAAGGAACGAATATGGGACATTCCCGCATAACATTGGCAACGCTACTCGCATTGGGTCTGCTGGGCACCGCTCAGGCTGAAGACTCGGCGCGGGAGCCTTTTTTTGTTGAGATCAAGGGTCCGGACGAACCGGCTCGGCCTGCCGTCAATGCCCAGCCGTTGGCACAACCCGTCACCGCTCCCCGCGCCACGTCCCAACCCAGCCAAGCCAGGGTCCAGCCCATAGTGCGGCAGGTTGCGACCAGCAATGCCGGCAGTTATGGCCCGATCCGTCCCAACGATACCCTCTGGAGCCTGGCGAGCAGGCATCGCCCCTCCAACAAGGTGAGCGTCTACCAGACCATGGTGGCGATCTACGAGAAGAATCCCCGCAGCTTTGCCGATGGCAACATCAATCACATACTGGTGGGATCCCGCATTCAGCTGCCAACCGCCGCCGAGGCCAGCGTCATCACGGATGCGCAGGCTCGCCAGCGTTTCAACAGCGACAACGCCAGCTGGAAAGGGTTGAGCCCGAAATACCTGGCCAACAAACATGCCCAACCGGCCAAGCCGGCTGAAACCAAGGTTGCCGCCGCGCCTGCCAAGGCGACTGCGCCCAAGGCCGCACCCATTCCGGCCCCCGTGCTCAAGGTGACCACGCCGCAACCGACCACCGAAGTCAAAGAGATTGCCAAGGCGGCCGAACCCGTGCCAAGCCAGGCAGCTGCAACCAGCGCCGCCAGTGCGAGCGCACCGGCTCCGCTGTCGGCCGATGTGGGTAAACCGGTCGGCAAGCCCTCCACCGAGATGGCGCTGGCGCTGGAAGATGCCAATGCCCAGCTTGGCCAGGTCACTGAGATGAACCACAGGCTCAAGCTGCGCCTGCAATCCCTGACCGAAGAGGTGGAGATCCTCAAGGCCCAGCTGCTGGATCAGACTGCGCTGCAAAAAGAGATTGCCGAGCTCAAAGCCAAACCGGTTCCGCCGGTGGCGGCCCCCGAGCCCAAGCAAAACTGGCTGATGGACCTGCTCGCCTCACCGCTCAACCTTGCGATGATCATATTGCTGCCCGTGCTGCTGGTGCTGGCGCTGGTCACGCTCTGGCTGCGTTCCCGTGCCCGCCGCGAGCTGGAGGAGCAGGAGAAAAGCCTGTCTGAATCCACCTCCATGGTCATGGATCAGGAGAGCGGCGAATTTGACGAGCTGATGACGGTCGGCATCACGGACGAGGAGCCGATGCGACCGAGACCGGATCTCAACACGCCTGAGGGTTATATGGCAGTTGCAGAGCCAGAGGCACCGGCCGATCTGGTGTTCAGCGATGATGGCGAGACGGATCTGGCCAGCTTCGAGCCGGAACCTGCGCCCAAGATGGCCATCCGAGACCCGGATCTGGTGCCCGAGTTGGATCTAGGCCATGACGAGGCCATTGAGCTTGATGCCGGACCGGATCTCGATCTCGCCAACGAGTTCAACCCGCCCAAGGGCGGTCATGAGATCATGAGCGAAGAGGAGCTGCAGGCAGCGCTGTTTGCCGAGCTGGACGACGACCTTGCCGCCGATCTGGAACTGGATGCTAACGATGACGGCCAGCCGGATGCCGAGCCTGTGGTCAGCGACGAGGAGCTTGACCTGAGCGCCTTTACCGAGCCCGCCTCTGGCAAGGGCGGTGCACAGCAGAGCGCTGCCGATACCAGCGCAGACGAGATGCTGGCAGAGCTGGGGTTGGCGTCAGCCAAGGGCAAGGCGGTCGAGCCGGATCTCGAGTGGGATCCCAGCGAGCTGGCACTCTCCGATTTTGAAGATGCTTTCGCCGAGGTGGAATCCCATCAGGGTGACGTGACACCACGGGAGCAGGCGCAGGAGAGCGGCTATGTCGAGATCGACAAGCTGCTGGCCGATGCCGATGCCAGCACCACAGAGCCGGAGCCTTATCAGGGCTTCTCGCTGGATGTGGGGCTGGATGGTTTCCCCGAAGTGCTGCCGGAATCCACCGGGTTTGATGTGGATGCCGACGATGGTGGCGTGGGGGCCAAGCTGGATTTGGCCCGTGCCTACCTCGAGATCGATGACAAGGAGAGTGCCCGCGAACTGCTGCAAGAGGCGGCGGAGCAAGGCACGGATCACCAGCGTACCGAGGCCGAGAAGTTGCTCAAGCGGCTGGGGTAACCTTTGAATGGTGTGACCAAATAACGAAGGGCAGCCAGCAGGCTGCCCTTCTCTATTGGTGCCCTTTGTCGAGAGGGATGCGGTTTTTGGGACTTTTCACCCTGAGCGCGTATAATCCGACCCGTTTCTTTTACCGCTCTCCTTTCACCATAAGACAAGTGTTATCCATGCGAATTGCCCTAGGTATTGAATATGACGGTAGCCGGTATTTCGGCTGGCAGCGTCAGCGAGAAGTGATCAGCGTGCAGGCTGAGCTGGAGAAGGCCCTCAGCCGGATAGCCAACCACCCGGTTTCCATCCAGTGCGCCGGTCGTACCGATGCCGGCGTGCATGCCACAGGTCAGGTGATCCACTTCGATACCCACGCCATCCGCAGCGAGTCCGCCTGGACCCTGGGCCTGAACTCCAACCTGCCGCCGGATATCGCCGTGCGCTGGGTGCTGGCCGTGGACGAGACATTCCACGCCCGCTTCAGCGCCACCGCTCGTCGCTATCGCTATGTCATCTACAACCACAACTACCGCCCGGCGATCCTGGGCAGTGGCGTCAGCCACTATCACGAGACCATCGATGCCGAGCTGATGCACCAGGCGGGCCAGTCCCTGCTGGGGGAACAGGACTTCACCTCGTTTCGGGCCATTGGATGCCAGTCCAAGACGCCGTGGCGCAATGTGACGCACCTGTGCGTCAGCCGTCAGGGGCCTTATATCGTGCTGGATATCCGTGCCAACGCCTTCTTGCACCACATGGTACGCAACATTACCGGCTCCCTGTTGCTGGTGGGGCAGGGGCTCAAACCGGTGGAGTGGATTGCCGAACTGCTGGCCGCCAGGGATCGCAACCTGGCCGGGCCCACCGCCAAGGCGGGTGGACTCTATCTGGTTGACGTGGATTACCCGGCTGAACTGGCGCTGCCACGGTTGCCGCTCGGCCCGCTGTGGCTGCCGGACTCAGCACCGGGTACGACCAGTTTTTAGTAACTGGCCCCGAAAATTTGTGGTTTAATGATCCGTCATTTATTGCCATCGAGCTAGTAAGTCATTGAACAATCTAGGCTCGATGCGTTTTGTCAGGCACAAAAGCATTTAAGGAATTCCATGAGCTGGCTTGAGAAGATCCTTCCCAAGAGCAAGATCACTACACCTCGTCGTCACAACATTCCGGAAGGGGTGTGGACCAAGTGCAGTGCTTGTGAACAGGTGCTCTACCGGGCAGAGTTGGAGCGCAACCTCGAAGTGTGCCCCAAGTGTGATCATCATATGCGCATCAGCGCCCGTGCCCGTCTCGAGAGTTTTCTCGATGAGCAGGGCCGCACCGAGATCGGTGCCGAGCTGGAGCCGCAGGATATCTTGAAATTCAAGGATTCCAAGCGCTACAAGGATCGTTTGTCCGCCGCTCAGAAAGCGACGGGAGAGAAAGATGCGCTGGTGGTGATGAAGGGGACCCTCAAGGGGGTGCCGGTCGTCGCCTGTTCATTTGAGTTCTCCTTTATCGGGGGATCCATGTCCTCCGTGGTCGGTGCCCGTTTCGTGCGCGCCGTCGAGGAGAGCATCAAGGAAGGCCGCGGTCTGGTCTGCTTCTCCGCCTCTGGTGGTGCCCGCATGCAGGAAGCGCTCTTCTCCCTGATGCAGATGGCCAAAACCAGTGCGGCGCTGGACAGGCTCACCAAGGCTGGCCTGCCCTATATCTCCGTGCTGACCGACCCCACCATGGGGGGCGTCTCCGCCAGTCTGGCCATGCTGGGTGACATCAACGTGGGCGAGCCCAAGGCGTTGATAGGCTTCGCCGGTCCGCGTGTCATCGAGCAGACGGTGCGCGAGAAATTGCCGGAAGGCTTCCAGCGTTCAGAGTTCTTGCTGGAGAAGGGAGCCATCGATCTCATCATCGATCGCCGCGAGATGCGTAACCGTTTGGCCAGCCTGCTCGCCAAAATGCTGAATACTCACGTCATCGAAGAGTGAAGATGAGTTCAAACATGCAACAATCCCAAAGCCGGTCGCTGGTCGACTGGCTTTCTTATTTGGAGCAGATCCACCCGGTCAACATCGACATGGGGCTGGATCGGGTCGGTGCAGTCGCCCGTCGGATGGGCCTCACCCAATTGCCGTTCAAGGTGATCACGGTGGCGGGCACCAACGGCAAGGGCTCCAGCTGTGCCATGGCGGCCAGCATTCTGATGGCCGCGGGCTACAAGGTCGGCGTCTACTCCTCTCCCCATCTGCTGCGCTTTACCGAGCGGGTGCGCATCGACGGCGCCGAGCTGGCTGACGGTGATCACTGCACGGCGTTTGCCGAGGTGGAGGCGGCCCGTGGCGAGATAGCGCTCACCTTCTTCGAGTTCGCCACCCTGGCGGGTGTGTGGCTCTTCTGCCGCGCAGCGCCCGATGTGCTGCTGCTGGAAGTGGGGCTGGGCGGTCGGCTCGATGCCACCAATGTGGTGGAGTCCGACGTCGCCATGATCACCTCCATCGCACTGGATCACTGCGACTGGCTGGGGGATACCCGGGAAGCGGTGGCAGTGGAGAAGGCCGGTGTTTACCGCGCGGGCAAACCTGCTATCAGCGGCGAGCCCAACCCGCCTGCTACTATCGCCACCGAGGCGCAGCGCCTCGGTGCCTGTCTGCGTCAGGTGGGGGTCGACTTCTCTGGTAAAGAGCATGAGACCAGTTGGGATTACCACGGCCTCAACCAGTGGCGGGATCTGCCCAAGCCGATGCTGCCGCTGATGAACGCGGTGACTGTGCTGGCTGCGCTGGAGTCGCTGGGCTTGCCGTTGCCGGAGTCTGCCATCCGTGACGGGCTGGCCAATGCCCGGCTGGCTGGCCGGATGCAGCGGCTGCAAAGTGAGCCGCTGGTTATCGTCGATGTGGCCCACAATCCCCATTCGGCGGCCTACCTCGCCAGCCAGCTGCGTCAAATTCCCTGCACGGGCGTGCGCCGTGCCGTGGTCGGCATGCTGAAAGACAAGGACATGGCGGGGTCGCTGGCCGAGCTCGACGGCCTCATCAGTGAATGGTATCTGGCCAGCCTCACCGGCCCGCGCGCTGCCAGTGCCGAGCAGCTTGCTGCCGAGCTGGGAGAGGGCAAGGGGCCTGCCCTGCGCTGTGATGACGTCAGCACCGCCTATCAGGCAGCGTTGGCCGCATCGAGTCCTGATGATATGGTCATTGTGTTTGGTTCGTTTTACACTGTCGCCGACATCCTGGCGGGCACTGCGTCCTGATCGGCACTGGCGGGTTGAACGGCACGGCTTCGGGCCTGTTTTCCCGGGCCAAGCCTCTTCTGCACGTCATCGGCTAAGCAACATGGGTAGGAATTAACTTGGCTTCGAAGTTTCAGAACAGATTGGTAGGGACCGTCATCCTGGTGGCCCTGGTTGTCATTTTTCTGCCGGATCTGATGGACGGCCACAAGCTGGAGCAAAAGGAAGAGGCGTTTGCCAAGATCCCGCTGCGCCCCGAGCTTGAACCCGCCAAACCGGCGTTGCAGGTCTCTGCCGCCAGCGCCTTGCCGGCGGAACATCTGGCCAGCCAGCAGCAGGCTGCTGCCGCCGAGCAGTGGCAGGTCGAGGAGGTCTCGGATCCGGTCACGCTCGCGGCCAACAAGACTCCGGCGACGCAGACACCGCCACCCGCCACCAAGGCGGTGACTCAGCAGGTCGTCAAGCCCAAGCCCGAGCTGATCGTCAAGACGCCGGTCGAGCCGCCCAAGCCAAAGCCGGTACCGCCCAAGCCGGTGGAAGTGAAAAAACCGGTGGAGACCAAGCCGCAGGCGGGCCAGATCAAGTCGATGGATGACCTCATCGCCAGCAAGATGGCGCAGCCGACCACGCCGGCACCCGCTGCCGCCCCGGCTCAGGGCAGCTGGATCCTGCAGCTCGGTGCCTTCAAGAACGTCGACAGCGTCAACGCGCTGGTGGGCAAGTTGCGGGCGGCGGGCTACTCGGCCCACACCTCACCGAGAACGCCGGTGCAGGGGCAGCTCAACCGCGTCTTCATCGGACCGGATGTCTCCAAGGCCAAACTTCAGGGCATGCAGGGTCGCATCGGCCAGATGACGGGGCTCAGTGGTTCAGTGGTTGCCTACAACCCCTGAGGGTTCAAGCAGATAAAAAATACCGCGCTTCATTTTACAGATGGGCGCGGTATTTTTTTAGATGCATTTCACCGGTTTTGGCAGGCCACCTATCTTGGTGGCTTGCTTGGCGGGTCCTTCCGGAAACAGCTTGTAGAGATAGCGGCTATTGCCCTTCTCGGGGCCATACTGTTTCTCCATCGCCTTGACCAGGGCGCGAATGGCGGGGGAGGTGTTGAACTCCAGATAGAAGGCGCGCACGAAACGCACCACTTCCCAGTGGGGCTCCTCAAGCACTATGCCTTCCTGCTCGGCCAGCACCTGCGCCAGCTCCTCGCACCAATCGCTGCTGTTGAGCAGGTAGCCCTTGGCATCTGTTTCGATGCTGCGGCCGTTGAATGCCAGCTGATGTTTTTCAGACATAAGGGGCTCCTCGCAAAGGGGGCTATCAGGATTGGGCGGGCATGGTAGCGCCTTGCTCCCCGCTGAGCAACCGGCTCTCGTTGGCCAGGGTAAGCAATTCGTCTGCCAGCTGGCTGATGAGGGCGAGCTGCTGGGTCAGCATCAGCTGCTCCTCGCTGCTGTCCGGGGTGATGACAGGGCACTGGCCCTCGATCTGCGCCGGCATCTCCCCTGCCAGGTGACCGGCGGCGCGCTCCAGGGTATGGCTCAGGTGGCGGCTGATCTCGTCGAGCTCGCCTATGGCTTCCAGCTTGTCGCGATGGGCGCCCAGCGCCGAGATGTAGGAGAGCAGGGCGTGGTTGCGCCAAGTAAGGGTGAAGCAGAGATCGAGGAAGCGGCGACGCTTCTGCGGCTCCACCAGCATGCTCTGCCAGGCCATGGCCAGCTCGCTGTCGGCCAGATGGGCGCTCTTGCGGGCCACCCGGTAGTCGATGGATTCATCCCGTTGCTGTTGCAGACTGGCGAGCACGGCCGCCAGATAGCGGGCGTTGGCTGACAGGGAGTTGGCAATGAGCATCGGCAGCCGCTTGTACTGCCAGTCCGGCCACAGCCAGGCCACCAGGGCATAGGAGAGCAGGCAGCCAAGGAAGGTGTCGAGCATGCGCGGCCCCAGGATGGCAAAACCAATACCATCCAGCAGGTTGAATGCCATCAGCACATAGAGGGTGATGAAGCAGACGGCGGCGCTGTAGTTGCTGCGCACCTGGGTGAAAAACAGGAAGGCGGCCAGCCCCATTACCACCAGCTGGACGTGCAGTTCGGGGAACAGCCAGAGCACGGGGATCCCCACCAGCAGGCCGGCGAAGGTGCCGAGCATGCGCTGCACCAGCCGGCGACGGGTGGCACTGTAGCTCGGCTGGCAGACGAACAGTACCGTCAGCAGGATCCAGTAACCCTTGTCCAGATTGAATGCTTGCAGTATGCCGTAGCCCACCACCAATCCGAGCGACAGGCGCAGGGCGTGGCGAAACACCATGGAGTTCGGGGTCAGATGCTGCTTGAGTTGGGTCAGCAGCGGCAGGCGGGGCGGGCGCGCCAGGGCTGGCAGGCTAGCCTGTGCCAGGGTCGGGTTTTGTAGCTCCTCGGCACTGGCCAGCAGCTGGTTGATGCTGGCCAGGTTACGGCGCAGGAACTTCATCGGCGTCAACAGTGTCTTGGGATAGTGCTGCTTGAGGTGGGTGAACTCCAGCTGATCGCCGAGGGCCTCCAAAGTCCAGTGGATGCGCTTGTTGTGGGCGTAGGGCTTGTGCACCAGGATGGCGTAACCGAGCCGCTGGCACGCCTCCGATAGTTGCAGGAACACCTCCTGAAATCCATCGAGGACGATTCCTTGCTTTAGTTCGGCTTCCAGCTTGCTGTAGGGGTAGTGGCTGGAGGTGGCCCGCTCGTGGATCTCCAGCGCCAGCAGGTAGAGGCGCAGCAGGCTGGCAAGCTCGGGCGCCGCCTGATGACGGGTGCTCAGGCGGGCGTTGAGTGCCGACTTGGTGAGGGTCAGCGCATTGACCAGATTGATGTTGAGCTGGGCCAGATTGTGGCGAATGGCCTGGGCGCCGTGTTCGTCCGCCGGAAAGAAGCGGGATTTCTCCAGTAAATAGCGACCGAGGGCAAAGTAGCTCTGGGCAAGCTGCTCGTGCAACGTCTTATAGGGCAGCAGCCAGAGCCAGATGAGGGAGACCAGGCCGTACCAGAGTGCGCCCGCGCCGAGCGCCAGCGGCTGGTAGAAGAGATCAGGCGCCTTGGCGGCCCCCAGCATGGTGTAGATGGCGATGAGCAGGGAGCCGAAGCTGATGGTGGCGTACCGCTGACCGAGGGCCCCCACCATCACAAAGATGAAGGTCGACCCGGCCAGCCCAAGGGTAAACAGCCAGGGTGTCGGGAAGAGGTACTGCACGCAGAAGGAGGCAAACAGGAAGCAGATCAGCGTCATACCGAGGTTCTTGACCCGGCCCCACAGGCTGTCGTCGGTTTCGGCAATGGCGCCGGCCACCACCCCGAGGGAGAGCAGCACTGTGAGCTGGATGTCGCCTGTTGCCAGGGTGAAGGCAAGCAGCCCCACCATGGCCAGCAACACCTTGAGGGCGAAATAGATGTGACTGTCAGTCAGCAGTCGGCGTAACAAACCGGAAAAGTCCATGGGCATGCTAGGCACCACCCTTGAGCGAAGCAAAATCGATGTGACTGTCAGTCAGTAGTCGGCGCAGCAGGCCAGAAAAATCCATCGGCATGAGACAAGAGCAACCCTTGAACGAAACGAGAACGGGATACTAACCCGCCAAGCGCGAAGCGGCCCTGATTTGGATCAGGGCCGCTTCGCTTCATATCCTTGATTTACAACTTATTCTGACAGAAATAGGCATCAATAAAAACCCCGCCGAAGCGGGGTTGTTTATCAGTTGCGGTTGCCGCCAAGCAGGCTCAACAGGCTCAGGAAGATGTTGTAGATGGAAACATACAGGGTCACGGTGGCAGAGATGTAGTTGGTCTCACCGCCCCGGATGATCTGCTGGGTGGTCAGCAGTATGGCACCGGAGGAGAACAGCATGAACATGGCGGACAGGGCCAGGCTCAGGGCGCTCATCTGCAGGAAGATGTTGGCGACCATGGCCACCAGCAGCACCCAGAAACCGACGAACAGCATGCCGCCGATGAAGGAGAGGTCACGTTTGGTGGTCAGGGCGTAGGCAGACAGACCAAAGAAGGTCAGCGCTGTGCCGCCCAGAGCCGTCATCACTATCTCACCACCACCATTGTTCATGTACATGTTGATGATGGGGCCCAAGCTGTAGCCGAGCAGGCCGGTCAGGGCGAAGGTGAACACCAGCCCCATGCCGTTTTCGCGGTTCTTTTGGGTCAGGAACATCAGACCGTACACACCGATAAGGAACACGGCCCAGTGCAGGGGCGGCATGTTCATCATGGTGGCAACCCCGGCCACAACGGCAGAGAAGCCAAGAGTGAGGGAGAGCAGCATATAGGTGTTGCGCAGTACCTTGTTGGTATCGCGAGCGGCACTCTGGGTGCCAGTAAGGATAGAACGGGTATCCATCTTGGGTGTCCTCTTGATTTCCGGTTGAGGCGGCAGATTCCGCTTCATTATAGTATTGTATGCACTGAAGGTGGGGATGACGAGCGCTGATTTCAAGCGCTATCCCAGCCCGTTGTCCCCCACTATCCCAGAACAAATATGTATTGCATATGAACAAGGGCTTGACGTAGTATGCTCGCCGTTCGGAGGGGTGGCAGAGCGGCTGAATGCACCGGTCTTGAAAACCGGCGATGGGCGACCATCCGTGGGTTCAAATCCCACCTCCTCCGCCATCTATATAGCCCAACTGATTGATTTGGTTGGGCTTTTTTGTATCTGTGATTTTTGTATACCACTCGGTGCGCCATTGAATGTTGGCTGGCATGCTATCTCGCTGAACTGTTTTGGACAGATTACAACAGTCACCTCTTTGTACCGCAGAACCTTCTCACCACAAGCCGTGGTCGATATCGATTCTTGAACATGATTGGACGAAGCCCATGCTGGGTGTCATAGGAGGCTTCACCTTTAAGGGGAGGCTAGTTAACACATGTGCAATTGGTTCTAACACTGGTATCCCTGCATAGGGGCAAATTGCGACACTATGGCAGCTCGTAGTTTATCCACTGGATATGTGGTGGCATGTCGCACAGAGGGGGATCAGGTCCCTTATGGGATCGACCTCATAGGTTTCGCCAATAGTAGATATTGGAGTGAGATGGTGAACGTGGAGAAGAAAGGGCCAATGTGCCCTTTCTTCTCTTCATCTGTTTGATATATATCTCGGTAGCGATAGGTTTTCTTATTTTTTGTTCACTATGAAGCGCATGCTGCGGGAGTGGCACGGCGCCAGCTCGCCAAACTCGCCAGTGGCCAGCTCAAGGGGCAGGGGCTGCTCGTCCATCCGCACCGCTTGCCAGTCGCTCAAGGTGTGCTCGCTGATGACCTTACCCCCCTCCAGTACCGCCTGTTCGCTCGGGTTGTAGACCCGGATCACCAGCGCTTCTTCATCTTCGGCCTTTTTCAGGGCGCTCAGCACCGGGCCGGACGGATCCATGGTGAGCAGACTGAAGTGCAGCGGGGTGGTGAAGCTCGCCTTGTTGAGCTTCATGGCATCGAACGGGATCTTGTTGTAGCAGCGCACCGGGGTGAGGTAGCTGCGCGCCGCCTGCATCACGTTGGCGCTGATGTGATTGCCAGCAAACGCCAGCAGGCTGAAACGACAGCCAAGCTTGCCGCGCACCTGGGAGTCCGGGGTGGGCAGCTTGATGCCGGAGGGGCGACCCGGGCGCAGCAGCAGATCCTCCTTGCCGAGTACGCCGACCCCGCGCAGCAGGGTGAGTGCCAGGGTGTCACACTGCTCGCCAATCACTTCAAACTCGCGCAGACCATCGCTCAACACCGCCAGCCCCTGCTTGCCATCTTGCAGGGCGACGAAATTCATCAGCTGCCAGACCGGAATGGGAGCCTCTTTCCACCCCTCGACCTCCCAGTCGGCCATGGCGCTGTCGCGAGTGGGGCGGGTGATGCAGCCAAACTGATTGTCAGAGACCACTGTGTCGCTCGGGAAGGGGGTGGGGATCAGCACCCGCACCCGGTGATCATCGGCCTGATTGTCGAGCTCCAGTTCTATGTCGATGCGCGGACTCTGGTGCGCCAGGGTGATGTGGCAGGTGACATCAAGGTGCCCGCTGCACTGGCGATCCGCACGCTCGGTGAGGTTGGCCGGCAAGGCCATGCGCAATTTGAGGGTCGCGATGCTCTGCCACGCCTGATGGGTGACCTCGTGGGTCACGGCAAACTCGGTGGAGTAGCGCAGCCACTCCTCCCGCGATGGCGAGTAGTCATACTCGTCGCCATCATCGGAGCCCTCTTCCAGCGTGAGCACCTGATCAAAGGTGGTGCCGCGCAGCTTGTCCAGGATCTGCAAAGTGCCGTTGTCATTGAGGGCGATGCGGTAAAAATCGTTCTCCAGCAGCTCGCCGCTGGCAGTCACCGGCTGCTCTAAGCCCGGCTGGTTGCCTTCGATATGCAGAGTGCAGTAGCCCATGGACGGCAGCGGATGGCAGAGCTGGATGTCGTACTCCATAAAGGGGTCGTAGTTGCCGTAGTGAACGATCTGTCTGTCCACCAGACCCGGGTCAATCTCCCGTCTGGCACGGATGAAGTAGGGGACCGGCTGGCCCGCTTCATCGCGCAGGGCAAAGGATTGGGCGCGAATGCGGATGCTGGTGTTGATCACCTCCTGACGGGGGAAAGGCATCAGGTTGAACAGGCAGAGTTTGTCGGCTACCTGCACCCCGTCGTCGCACAGCGCCACCGGCATGTTGTCGACAATCTTGCGCATGTAGAAGCGGATCAGGTTTTCGGCCATGTCGTCGGCCAGAATGAAGCGGGTCATCACCTCCTGATGCACCTTGTCGCTGCAGCAGCAGCCGATGCTGTCATGGGCGTGGTTCTTCATGATCTCCTTCCACATCTTCTCCAAAAGCCCGTGGTGGTACTCGAAGCCGAGCGCCCAGGCGATGCTCGCCAGCGGTTCGAGGATGTTGACGATCTTGTTCTCGATGGCGGCGTGGGCCAGCTTGATGTCCATCCGGGTGGAGGAGATGGTGCGGTGTACCCGCATGTATTTGCCGTCGTTGAACTCCCCCTTGAGGGTGGCCAGCTGATCGCGGCACGCCTCGATGCGCTCGAAGACCTGCTCGAAGCGGCTCATGTGGAATTCACGCTGGGGGTAGATCTCCCGCAGCTTGTCGATGATGGCGAAGATGTTCTGCTGCAGTGGCATCTGGTCGTGGCCGTTGGGCAGCAGGATATCCTGGGTGACCGAGGCCTTCTCCAGCACCTTGAAGTAGGATTCGAGCCGCTTGCGTAGCCCCGCTTCATCTTCCGGCAGGTACTTGCCGATGGCGTAGCCGAGCGGCAGCACCTGGGCGGTCACCTCGCTGCCATCGTTGCTCTGCCAGAGGAACTCGGTCTTGTCGGTGCCGTGACGCTCGGAGCAGCCGCGCCAGAACATGGCACGGTCAATCCCGAAGCCGTTGAAGATGTGGGGCAGTTGGGAGGACATGCCGAACGAGTCGGGCAGGTAACCGATCTTCATCGGCTCGCCAAGGCTAAGGCAGTCGCGCATCCCGTAGAGCAGGTTGCGCAGGATGGACTCGCCGCTCACCTGCATGGTGTCGGTCTGGGTGTACCAGGGGCCGATGATGAGCTTGCCCGCTTCCACCAGCGCCTTCACCCGGGCTTTGTTCTCGGGCTGGATGGCGAAGTAATCCTCCAGCACGGCGGTCTGGCCGTCGAGCACATAGAACTTGTAGTCAGGGTCGGATTCAAGACGCGCCAGGATCTCCGCCATGTTGTTGATCAGCAGGATGCGGGACTCCTCGGTGGTGAAGTACCACTCCCGATCCCAGTGCATGTGCGGCGTGATGTGAACTCGTGAAACTGTCATGACAATGATCCTTTGCTGACGCACGGCGGCCCTTGCCTGCCGTGCGGAAAAATAGTCTGTTGAAAAAGCGGTTGTGAAGATGAGCCTTACTCTGCGGCGACCACCTGATAGGTGCCGCGCTGCATGGCGTGCCGGCGCCAGCCGATCAGCACCAGAGTGGAGATAAGGGTGCCCACCAGCGCCGCACCGAGCCAGACGGCGGCAGCCATCAGGGCGCCTTGGCCGCCATCGTGGAGCAGGAACAGGGAGAAGATGCCAGCCCCCGGGGTGGAGAGACCAATCCCCATGGCACCCACCATGGCGCCGGTGACGACCGAGCCCGCGAGGAAAGAGCCGATCACCCGGATCGGGTCTTCGATGGCCATCGGAATGGCACCCTCGGTGATCCCCGCCAGCCCCAGCAGCCAGGTCGACTTGCCGGTCTCGATCTCGAAGGTCTGGAACAGTCGCGGCGCCAGCAGGGTGGAGGCGGTGACGGTAAAGGCCGAAACCATCTTGACCGCGCCGAAGATGGCGTAGGGGCCGTAGACCCCGTTGGCCATGGCGCCGAGGCAGAAGGCGTAGGCCGCCTTGTTGACCGGGCCACCCAAGTCAAACGAGCACATAAAGCCGAGCAGGGCGCCCAGTACCAGCGCATTGGTGCCGGAGAGGCCGTTGAGCCACTCGGTGAGGCTGTTGTTGAGCCAGGCCACCGGTTGGCCGATGACAAACAGCATCAGGCTGCCTGCCACCAGGGTGCCGATCACCGGATAGAGGTAAAAGGTGAGAAAGCCGTTGAAGTTGGGGCCGAGGCGCACATGCTGCTTGACCCAGCGCATCAGGTAACCGGCGATAAGGCCGCCGACCACCCCGCCGAGAAAACCGGAGCCAATCATGTTGGCGGCCAGTCCCGCCGCAAAGCCCGGGCCCAGCGCCGGTTTGTCGGCCAGCGAATAGGCGGTATAGGCCGCCAGCACCGGCACCATCAGGGTGCCCAGCATGCCACCGCCGAGTTTTCGGTACATCCAGAGCCAGGAGTTCTCGGTATCAAACAGATGTTGCAGGCCGAAGATCTGGGCCAGCAGCACAGAGACGGCGAGCACGGTACCGCCCGCCACGATCAGTGGCACGGCAAAGGAGATGCCGCTCAGCAGTGCCTGCTTGAGCTCGGTCTTGAGGCCCACCTTCTTGCCGCTTGGGGCATCGCTCTGGCTGGTGTTGGGCGTCGGGGCGGTGCGCCCGGTCTTGGCGGCCTCCAGCGCGTCATTCAGGATCCGCTCGGCATGGCGAATGGGCTCGGCCACCGGCGTCTCGATCCGGGGGATGCCGGCGAAACGCTCCTGCTCCTTGACTGCCACCTCGGCGGCGAAGATGCAGGCCACGGCGGTATCGAGCGCCGCTCGCGGCAGGCGATCCTCAATGCCGTTGGCGCCCTGTTTCTCGACCACTACCCGAATGCCCAGCTTGCGCCCCGCTTTTTCCAGATACTCGGCGGCCATATAGGTGTGGGCGATCCCCGCCGGACAGGCGGTGACACAGACCACAGTGGGTTTATTTGTATCTAATATGTCTTCTTTTTCTGGTTGCTTGCCGCTATCCCCTTCACCACCGAGCAGCGCCATCAGCTGCTCGGCACTCTGTGCTGCCAGCACCGCCTCGCGGGTATCGTCATCCACCAGGGCGGTGGTGAGGGTGGTGAGCAACTGCATATGGGTGGAGCCTGCCTGATCGGTCGGGATCGCCAGCATGAAGATCAGGTTGACCGGCTCGGGGCCGTCGATCCCCTCCCAGCTCAGCTCCTCGCTTAAGGTCGCGACGGCAAAGGCTGCTTCGCGCACCGCATCGCACTTGCCGTGGGGCACCGCCAGCCCTTCGCCAAGGGCGGTGGGGCCCTGCGCCTCGCGGGCCATGACGGCGGCCAGAAAGGCGGCTTTGTCGTGCAGCTTGCCGGCCTGATCGAGCCGCTCAGCCAGGGCATGAATGGCCGCATCCCGATCGGCAAACCGGGTTTGCAACGTGATGAGATGGGGGCCGGTAAGACTGGTCAGATTCATGATGATCCTCTGTCAGGTTGGCTTGCCAGCAAGCCGTCAGGGTGAAAGTGACAGCGATGCTAACAAACCGGTCGACTGATTTTTGTGATTGGTATCATACAATCCATTATTTGTATTGTTTTTGTATTATTTGATCGAGGTGACTTGTTAGGTCAAATAAGGCCAAGCCGTTTTGTCTGCCGGGCAACTGGGGTAGAATGGCGCCTCTTCTATTTATCATGGCGCAGAGCCGACGAGGTGGCCTTTCGTGTCGAAAAAACCCATGTATCGCCAGATAGCTGACACCATCCAGCAGTGGATTGCGCAAGGTGAGCTGGCTCCCGGTGATGCCCTGCCCACCGAAGCCGAGCTGCGCGAGCAGTTCGGGGTGAGCCGGGTGACGGTGCGTCAGGCCCTCAAGCAGCTGACCGAACTCAACGTCATCGAGAGCATTCAGGGCAGCGGCAGCTATGTGCGGCAGGAGAAGGTGAACTACGACATCTATCAGCTCACCAGCCTCTATGAGAAGGTGACCGATCCGGCGGCTGAGACCCACAGCGACATTCTCGCCTTCGAGGTGATCAAGGCGAACCGCGAGCTGGCCGAGCGGCTCAATCTGGTGGAAGGGGCGCTGGTCTACTACGTCAAGCGGGTGCGCTTTATTCGCCAGATTGCGGTGACGCTGGAGGAGACCTGGATGCCGCTCACCCTCTTCCCCGACCTCAGCTATGCGGTGATGCAGGGCTCCAAGTACCACTACATCGAAGAGGTGAAGCAGCTGGTGATCGACCGCAGCGAGCAGGAGATCATTCCCGTGCTCCCCTCGGCGCAGGTGGTGGAGGCGCTCGGTATCGATCCCGCCAAGCCCATTATCGAGAAGGTCTCCCGTGGCTTCTTGCAAGATGGCACAGTGTTCGAGTTCAGTCGCAACTTCTTCAAGAGTGATGACTACAAGTTCACCCTGGTGGCTCGTCGCAGCAGATAGGGAAATATACTCGGTGAGTCAACCAATTTTTGGGAATGGCGGGATCGTGATGGGGGATCCCATCGGCCAGCCCGAATTTATCGAGGAGCTGCTGTGGCAGTGTCGAACCCGACTACCTCAGCCTGAGGTAGCTCACATTCGGCCAGGCTTCCTGCTAAATGTTGTTTAGGTATCCCTTGTCACACTCTGCTCATGCCGCCCTTTACAGGGTCTGACCACTTCCCGACACTTTGTTGAGCAATGACTCAGAATGGAGTGCAACATGCGTGAACAAAAGGCCCATCTTGTTGATCAGGAAGTCGATTTCCCTGCCGATACACAGCTGGTCTCCACCACGGATCTGCAGGGTGTGATCACCTACGCCAACGATCATTTCTGCCGGGTGGCCGGCTACAGCCGCACCGAACTGGTGGGCCAGCACCACAACATGGTGCGCCACCCCGACATGCCCAAGGCCGCGTTTGCCGATCTGTGGGGCAAGCTCAAGCAGGGCAAGCCGTGGCGCGGCATGGTGAAGAACCGCTGCCAGGATGGCCGCTACTACTGGGTGGATGCCTATGTCACCCCCCTCTTCGAGCAGGGCAAGGTCAATGGTTACCAGTCGGTGCGCTGCCGCGCCGATCCGCAGATGAAGCACCTTGCCGCCCGCACCTATGCCCGTCTGCGCGCTGCCGAACAAGGGGGTCGCCAGCCCCATCTCTCCCTGTCATGGCTGCGCCACGGGGTCGCCGGGGCCGGGCTGCTGGCGCTGGCCTGGCTGGGAGCCGTGCAGCTTGGTGCCTCGGCGCCACTCTATATGGCGCTGCCGCTGGTGCTGCTGGGCCTGCTCTATCGACACGAGCTCATCACCACCCCGCGCTACCTGCAGCAGCTGGCCAAGGAGTATGACAGCCTGACCCGGCTCATCTATTCGGGGCAGGAACCGAGTGCCATCGCCGATTTTCACATCAAGCTGCTGCAGGCTCGCATCCGGACCGTGCTGGGGCGGGTGGATGATGCCACCCACGCCCTGCAAGATCTGGCGGTGCACCTGAAAAGCGCCTCCAGCGAGGCCAGTTCTGACATTGCCGAGCAGGATGCCCAGACCCAGCAGATGGCGGCGGCCATCACGCAGATGGCGAGCACGGCGCAGGAGATAGCCCGCAACATCCAGGACACTAACAACCAGATCGCCCAGGCCAAGACCCATTGCCAGCACACGGATCGGCAGCTCATCGACACGGAGCGCAAGATCACCGAGCTGGCAACGGAGGCGGAACACGCCTTTGTCTCGGCGGTGGCGCTGGCCAGTGAATCGCATCGCATCGGGGTCTTGATGGGGGAGATCCAGGGCATAGCGGATCAGACCAACCTGTTGGCGCTCAACGCCGCCATCGAAGCGGCCAGGGCGGGCGAGCAGGGGCGGGGCTTTGCGGTGGTGGCGGACGAGGTGCGCACCCTGTCGACTCGTACCCACAAGGCGACCGAGCAGATCCAGAGCAGCATCAGCCAGATCCAGCGTACCCTGAATGGCTGGAAGGGGATGATGCAGAACAACCTGCAACAGACCCAGGCCTGCGTGGAGATGACCCGGCAGGGCTCCGGTAGCCTGCATCAGGTGCTGGCCGAAATCGAGCTGGTGATGGACTTCTCGGCCCAGATCTCGGCGGCGGCGGAGCAGCAACGGGCGGTGGTCGAGGACATCAGCCAGAACGTCAACCTTATCTCCCAGCACTCCCATGCTAACAGCAACAAGATGCAGGATGTGGACGAGTCGAGCGAGATCCTGCTGACCAAGGCCAGACAACTCCAGTCGCTGGGGCAGACCTTTGGCTGATCCTGACTGTTCCATTGATGCAGACAGCCACAAGGCCACCCCGCGGGGTGGCCTTGTGGCGTGAGAGCGCGTCTGATGCCCTCAGTCAGGGATGGACCCTTGGCCGGCATTAGCGGGGGCCAGCTCGCTCCCCTTGTCTGTGTACAGGGCTGGTTGCTGAGATAGGCGTTGAAGATATCGGCCCGGCCCTTGCTGAGATCCTCGATATTGACCAAGGTCTGGAGCAGGGTGGAATGGGGCTCGATTGGGGTTAGTAGTAAAGGGTTGCCCGCAACGTGGCATCCTGATGGGTGGAAAACATCATGATCCGTTTGCCACGCATGGCATCAATGGTGAGAATGCCGCTGGCACGGCGGCCAGGAAGAGGGACGGGGAGTGTTGAAAGAGGCAGGCGATCGCCAGTCAGGGTATGCCTGGGCAGAGGAGGTCAACAGCACTGTGTTGCCCACGTCAACGTCGGTACGACCGCTTTGCCGCTCCTCCACCAGGCTTATCCTTGCCACCGGCCTTATCTCCGCGTCCAGTCCGGCTGTGGCATAGCTGGCCATGTGATAGCCCACAAACTGGGGTCAGCGCAGCTGGAGCAGCACAGGTTCCGGCGGGGCTCTGCTGGCCCGTAGGGGAATGGCGTAACTGATGCCCATCAGGAGCAACCAAAGCACGCATCTCTTCATCCATGCGAGTCTTGTTCTGAGTGTTCCATGGGGGGCGACCCCTTGAGAGGGTCATATTCTTGTAATGAAGCACATTCTAAAGGGTTTTTTGATGTACCGGATACTAGCGCAGCACAACGAGTTCATGGTGATCAACAAGGGGCCCGGCCTTGGCATGCATGACGAGACCGATGAGTCCGGCCTGGTCAATCCGGGTCTGGTCAGCCGGGTCAAGGCCGACACCGGGTTTGTCCTCTATCCCGTCCATCGGCTCGACAAAATGACCTCAGGGCTGGTGTTGCTGGCGCGCACCACGGCGGCGAACCGGGCGCTCAGCATGGCGTTTGCGGATCGGCAGGTGAGCAAGCAGTATCTGGCCCTCTCCGATCGCAAGCCCAAGAAGAAGCAGGGCTGGGTCAAGGGGGATATGCAAAAAGGGCGTGGTGGCAGCTGGATGCTGGCGCGCAGCCTGGACAACCCCGCCATCAGCTGGTTTGACTCAGTGCCGGTGCGCGAGGGGTTGCGGCTCTACCGCATCAAGCCCCAGACCGGCAAGACCCATCAGATCCGGGTTGCCCTTAAAAGCATAGGGGCGCCCATTCTGGGGGATGAGCGCTATGGCGGCACGGCGGCCGAACGCGGCTACCTGCACGCCTGGCGCTTGAGTTTCACCCTGGCAGATGAGGCGTTTGATTTTATCTGCCCCCCTGATGAGGGGGAGCTGTTTCTCCTGCCCGAGCTCAATGCCGCCATCGCGCGCTTGAGCGAATGAGCGGTGCTCAGGCGGTGCCGGAGAGCCGGGTGCCTGCCAGCGGCTGGATCCTGGCGGATTTTGACGACACCCTGGCCCCGGGCGACAGCCACGCCGGCCTGCTGCGTTACATACTGAGTCGCCGCCTCTGGCCGTTGTTGTTGCTGCCGGTGATCACGCTGGGCGGCCTGGTGTACCTTGTACCCAGCCAGCGCAGGCGGGGGATTTCGCTTATCTGGTGGGCCATCACCCTGGGGCTTTCGCCCCTTGGCTGGCGCAAGCTGGTGCGGGCCTATTGCCGTATCCGGCCAGGCCTGTTTCGCGAGGCGCGCACCTTGCTGGCGGACGTGCACGAGCGCTGCTGGGTGATCTCCGCCAGCCCTCGTGCCCTGGTACGAGGCCAGCTCTATCAGCAACTGCCCGGCAAGCTGCCCCATCGTACCTTGGGCTCCCGGATGCACTACCGCTACGGCGGTCTGATACCGCGTTTTTACTGCCACGGTCGGCACAAGATACTGCCCGAGATCCGCGCCCTCACTGTGACGCTGGCCTTGAGCGACAGCCTGCACGATCTGCCGCTACTAGCGCAGGGCGCACAGGCCTGGCTCATCAATCCCACCCCGGGGCGCCTGCAAACAGCACGGGCTCACTTGCCCCACATAGTGCCCAAACAGTGGCGGCTGTAAGGGAAAGCTGACAGCCCGTCGGGTCGCCGTGAGGCGATCCGCAAGGCTGCGGCATCAATGTCACAATCTATTTACATTTTTTGGCGATGGAGTCGGGGAAACTATCTGGAACCCGCCTCTTCTCTTCTGCTACGCACCTGCTTCTAATGAAACAAGTTGTTAACAATGGATCGATTGACGGAGTGGCCGGCCTGGCCGTGCGTCGCTGCGTTAACCCGTTTTAACCACTTTCAGTCATCAGCCAACAGCAAGGAGCGCCTCATGACGACCATTTCCTCTTCCCGTTCCCACACCATCAATCCCCTCGGCACCGATGGTTTCGAATTCGTCGAATACACGGCACCGGATGCCAAAGGCATTGCCGCCCTCAAGACGTTGTTTGTCTCGCTGGGGTTCGCCGAGGTGGCAGAGCACAAGCACAAGCAGTGCTGGCTCTACCGTCAGGGTGACATCAACTTCGTGATCAACGCCGAGCCCCACTCCCAGGCGGAGCAGTTCGCCAACCTGCACGGGCCGAGCGTCTGCGGCATGGCATTTCGGGTGGCGGATGCGGGCAAGGCCCAGCAGTTCGCCATCGCCAAGGGTTCCAAGCCCTTCGTCGGCAAGATAGGGCCCATGGAGCTCAATATCCCTGCCATCTACGGCATCGGCGAGAGCACACTCTCGTTTGTTGATCGCTACGGTGACAAGGGTTCCATCTATGACGTGGATTTTGTCTTCTACCCCGATTGGCAGGCGCGCATGGCCGAGGTGGACGCAGGGCTTTACGAGATCGATCACCTGACCCACAACGTCCAGCGCGGCAACATGGATGTCTGGTCCAACTTCTATGAGCGGATCGGCAACTTCCGGGAAATTCGCTATTTCGACATCGAAGGCAAGCTGACTGGCCTGCATTCTCGTGCAATGACGGCCCCCTGCGGCAAAATTCGCATCCCCATCAACGAATCCTCCGATGACAAGTCCCAGATCGAGGAGTACCTGCGCCAGTACAAGGGGGAGGGGATCCAGCACATAGCCCTGGCCTCCAGCGACATCTACCAGACCATACGCACCCTGCGTGGCCGTGGTACCGGTTTTATGCCGACGCCGGATACCTACTACGAGAAGGTCAACAGCCGGGTCGAGGGCCATCAGGAAGATCTGGAGGCGCTGAAAGCGCTGCGGATCCTGATCGACGGTTCACCGACGAAAGATGGCATCCTGTTGCAGATCTTCACCGACACCGTCATCGGCCCCGTGTTCTTCGAAATCATCCAGCGCAAGGGCAATGAAGGGTTTGGCGAGGGCAACTTCCAGGCACTGTTCGAATCCATTGAACTGGATCAGATCCGCCGCGGGGTACTCAATGATGCGTAACGGGACCCGGCTTCATCGAGCCCAGCCACATTCATGCGAGGTACTTGGCGATGCGTAACTGGATAAGCTTTCCCCATCGGGAGGGGACCCACTCCCGGCAGGCTCATGCCGATCTGCCCGAGCAGGCCATCTACGAGCGTGAACTGGGGCGGGCCGGTTTCTTCGGCCCCGCCACCCACATGCACCACAAGCACGCCCCCACCGACTGGAGCAACTGGGAGGGGCCGCTGCGGCCACGGCTGTTCGACCTTAATGCCCTTGACGAGGAGGTCAATTCTCTCTCCCCCTGGGTGATGCCGGATATCCTCAGCAATCCTCACTGCCGCTATCGGATGTGGCGGCTGGCACAAAAGATGCCGTTTCTGGTGCGCAACGCCGACGGCGACGAGCTGCTGTTTATCCACGAGGGGGGCGGTGACTTCTTCTGCGATTACGGCCACCTGACCCTGCGGGATGGCGACTATGTGGTGATCCCCCGTGGCACCATGTGGCGCATCGAACCCAGCTCGCCCATGTTCATCCTGATGATAGAGGCGACCAACGACAGTTATCAGCTGCCGGACAAGGGGCTGGTGGGCAATCACGCCATCTTCGATCCGGCGGCGCTGGATGTGCCCGCCATCAATGAGGCCTTTTTAGCCCAGCAGGATGAAAATCCCTGGTCACTGCAGGTCAAGCGCCACGATAAGGTGTCGGTTATCACCTGGCCCTTCAATCCGCTGGATGCGCTGGGCTGGCACGGGGACTTGTGCGTGGTCCGCCTCAACTGGCGCGACATTCGTCCGCTGATGAGCCACCGCTACCACTTGCCACCCTCGGCCCACTCCACCTTTGTGGCGAGCCGGTTTGTGATCTGCACCTTCGTGCCGCGCCCCATAGAGAGCGATCCCGGCGCCCTCAAGGTGCCCTTCTATCACAGCAATGACGACTACGACGAGGTGCTCTTCTACCACGCCGGGGATTTCTTCAGCCGGGACAATATCGAGCGTGGCATGGTCACCTTCCATCCTGCCGGCTTTACCCACGGCCCCCATCCCAAGGCGTTTGCGGCGGGGCAGGCCTATGCCAAGAAATTCACCGACGAGGTGGCGGTGATGCTGGATACCCGCGATGCGCTCAATGTTGGCAGCCTGTGCGAGGGGATAGAAAACCCGCGTTACGTCAGCAGTTGGCGTCGTCCGGACCTCATGACTGCCACCGGCAAATAAGGATTTTTATGAAACTTGCAACCTTGAACAATGGCAAGCGCGATGGCGCCCTGGTCGTCGTCAGCCGTGACTTGACCCGTGCGGTGCGAGTGGCGTCCATCGCCACCACCCTGCAAGGGGCGCTGGATGAGTGGGCGCAAACCGCCCCCCGCCTTGCCGCCGTCTATCAGACCCTCAACGATGGCACCTGTGCCGATGCCTTCCCGTTTGATGAGAGTGAGTGCCTCTCGCCCTTGCCCCGCGCCTACCAGTGGGCCGACGGCAGCGCCTATGTCAACCATGTGGAGCTGGTGCGCAAGGCGCGCGGCGCCGAGATGCCCGAGAGCTTCTGGCATGACCCCCTGATCTACCAGGGCGGCTCGGATTGCTTCCTGGCCCCCCGTGCCCCTATCGTCATGGGCTCGGAGGCCTGGGGTATCGATTTCGAGTCGGAGGTGGCCATCATCACCGACGATGTGCCCATGGGGACGAGCCCGGAGGCGGCGGCCGCCCACGTCAAGCTGCTGATGCTGGTGAACGACGTGAGTCTGCGCAACCTCATCCCCGGCGAGCTTGCCAAGGGCTTTGGCTTCTTCCAGTCCAAACCCTCCAGTGCCTTCTCGCCGGTGGCCATCACCCCCGATGAGCTGGGCAGCGACTGGCAGGAAGGCAAGGTGCATCTGCCGCTGGAAACCCATCTCAATGGTGTCCTGTTCGGTGCGCCCAATGCCGGGGTGGACATGACATTCAACTTCTATGAGCTGGTCGCCCACGCCGCCAAAACCCGGCCACTCGGTGCGGGCTGCATCATAGGCTCGGGGACCGTCTCCAACTATGACCGCAGTGCCGGATCCTCCTGCCTCGCCGAACTGCGCATGTTGGAAATTATCGAGTCAGGTCAAGCCACTACACCCTTTATGCGCTTTGGTGATACAGTGTCCATCGCGATGCAGGATCGCAATGGGATGAGTCTGTTTGGCACCATTTTGCAAAAAGTCACGCAACAGGATGTCAACCAGATGACGTGAAGGAGCCAGTGTGGGCGCAAGGCCGACTGGTGAACGGCAGGTGCCCTTGCACCTGCCAACACAGGGACAGATTATGTTGCAGTTGTTTGGATATTGGCGTTCATCGGCAAGCTATCGGGTGCGGATCGTGATGCAGCTCAAGGGGCTCGATTACGAGCATCACCCAGTCAACCTGCGGCAGGGCGAGCAGCGCGAGAAAGCCTATTCTCGCATCAACCCCCAGGGGCTGGTGCCCTTTCTCATCGACGGGGATGTGCAGTTCGGTCAGTCGGTTGCCATCATGGAGTACCTCGACGAAACCTACCCCGCCTATCCCCTGATGCCCTCGGCCGCCCAGGCGCGAGCCAGGGTGCGCCAGATAGTCAACATGATCGCCTGCGACACGCACCCGCTCGACAACCTGCGGGTGCTCAACTATCTGGAGCAGGAGCTGGGGCTGGGCAAGGCGCAGCGTGATACCTGGTATCGTCACTGGATTGACGAGACCTTCACCGCCCTCGAACAGTTGTTGATGACCACGGCTGGCGTCTATTGCGTTGGCAATGAGGTGACCCTGGCGGACTGCATGCTGGTACCCCAGGTCTACAACGCCCGCCGCTACGACATGACCCTGGATGAGTACCCCACCATCGCCCGTATCGTCGCCAACTGCGAACAGTTGCAGGCTTTTATCAAGGCGGCCCCTGCCAACCAGCCGGATGCGCAGCCCTGAGCCCGGTTTGACCCATCCTCACGAATGACATTGCAAGCCCATCGCCCCGTACGGGTGTTTCCAACCGTGCAGGGCGATTGTGTCATGGGCCAGGTGAGCCACCTAACCCTCTACTGAAGGTGACCGGAAGAAGGCGATAAACTTGCCGAATTTCGCCTCGTCGTAGCTCTTTCCCTTCTCCAGCAGTCCGGTATTGACCGATTCCAGCAGCTTGCCCTTGGCATCCAGCACGTAGAAGTGGGGGACCCCCAGGTACTCGGGGTAGTGTGTCAGGAAGGAGGCGTTGTTGTTCGCCTTGCTGACGTTCACCTTGACCACCACGAAGGTCTGGTTGAACTGACTGGCAAGGGTTGGCTCCCGGTCCAGGAAGTGGTTCATCTCTTGGCACCAGCTGCACCATTCTCCGCCCACCAGCAGTAACACCTTCTTGCCCTCACCCTGCGCCTTGGCGGTGGCGGCGGCCAGATCCTGCGCAGGATCCCGCTGCTCGTCATACCCCTGACTGTAATCGGGCAGTGTGCTGGTCCAGAGAGGGTGGGCGCTGTACGCCACGCCATGGAACAGGGCCGTGCCAAGCAGCAGTGGCAATAGCAGTCGCTTCATCCTTTTCTCCTTGTGTTGTTCGTTGCTTCCAAGCCGCAACAATGTGACACGAGCGAGCCCCGCCGCCAAGCCACAAGAGTGGGATTCCATAGACAGGATGCGGAAAAGCCGGGGGAGGAAGCGCAGGGGAACCAAAAAGCAAAGCCCCTCGTGAGGGGCTTTGTTATTGGCTGGTTGGCCAGGATATCCGTCAGCCGATCAGTAGCTCTGCTGGTGGACGTCCATCACGGCGCGACCGGACGGGTCGGCCATCTCCTTGAACTTGGCATCCCACTCCAAGGCGGTGGGAGTAGAGCAGGCGACCGACTTGCCGTAGGGCACGGTACGGGCGGCAGATTCCAGCGGGAAGTGCTCGTCGAAGATGGCGCGATAAAAATAGGCCTCCTTGGTGAGCGGGGTGTTGACGGGGAAGCGGAATGCCGCCGCCTCGAACATCTGATCCGTCACTTCGGTCTCGACCATGGCTTTCAGGCTGTCAATCCACGAATAGCCCACGCCATCGGAGAACTGCTCCTTCTGGCGCCATGCCACTTCATGGGGCAGCAGCTCCTCGAAGGCTTCGCGCAGAATATGCTTCTCGATCTTGCCGTTGCCACACATCTTGTCGGCAGGTTGCAAGCGCATCGCCACATCCATGAACTCCTTGTCGAGGAAGGGCACGCGGCCTTCCACGCCCCAGGCGGCCATCGACTTGTTGGCGCGCAGGCAGTCATAGAGGTGCAGGGAGGCGAGCTTGCGCACGTTCTCTTCGTGGAACTCGCGGGCGTTGGGCGCCTTGTGGAAGTAGAGATAACCGCCAAACAGCTCGTCGGAGCCCTCGCCCGAGAGCACCATCTTGATCCCCATCGCCTTGATGTAACGGGCCATCAGGTACATGGGGGTGGAGGCGCGGATGGTGGTGACGTCATAGGTCTCGAGGTGATAGATGACATCCCGCAGGGCATCCAGACCCTCTTGCACGGTGAAGTGGATCTGGTGGTGGATGGTGCCCAGATGATCGGCCACCTTGCGGGCGGCGGCGAGATCCGGTGAGCCTTCCAGCCCCACGGCGAAGGAGTGCAGCTGCGGCCACCAGGCCTCGCTCTTGCCATCGTCTTCCACCCGGCGGGCGGCGTAGATCTTGGTGATGGCGGAGATGACGGACGAATCCAGCCCGCCGGAGAGCAGCACGCCATAGGGCACGTCACACATCAGCTGGCGTCTGACTGCCGCTTCCAGCGCGGCTTTCAGCTCGGCCTTGTCGCTGACCTTGTGCTCGACCGCGCCGTACTCCATCCAGTCGCGTTTGTACCACTGTTTGAGTTCGCCATCCTTGCTCCAGAGGTAGTGTCCCGGCGGGAAGGTTTCAACGCTCTTGCAGACCGGCACCAGCGCTTTCATCTCGGAGGCGACATAGAAGTTGCCGTGTTCATCGCGACCGGTATAGAGGGGGATGATCCCCATGTGGTCACGACCAATCAGGTAGGCATCCTGTTCGGCGTCATAGAGGATAAAGGCGAAGATGCCGTTGAGATCGTCCAAAAAGGCGGGGCCCTTCTCCTTGTAGAGCGCCAGCAGCACCTCACAGTCGGAGTGGGTCTGAAACTGGAAGTCGCCCTTGAGGTTCTTTTCGAGCTCCTTGTGGTTGTAGATCTCGCCGTTGACGGCCAATACGTGAGTGCGCTCCGGGTTGTAGAGCGGTTGGGCGCCATTGCCCGGATCGACGATGGCCAGGCGCTCGTGCACCAGAATGGCTTTGTCGGAGCTGTAGACACCGGACCAGTCAGGACCGCGGTGACGCAATCGCTTGGACATCTCCAGCGCCGATTTGCGCAAGGCTGCTGCATCGGATTTGATGTCCAGAATGCCGAAAATAGAACACATTGGCGGTAATCCTCTTGATTTTTATAGGAGCCCCCCACGAACGGGCTCGAAATTCCATTTACATTCCTCGTCAATCACAATGCCTAGCGCAAAAACCTTTTGCAAGCGGGAAAACCGCAGAAAATCATGCCGCCAACGTCAAGTCGACGGGGCATCAAGCAGCGGGTGCTGAGGGGAAGCTTGACGTGCACGTCAAGCGGTGGCGGGCTCGAAGATCACATAGAGCTTGCGGCAGGGGGTGAGAGTCTCCCACTGCCCGACAAAGCCTGCCGGAATAACGAACTGATCCCCGGGTTTCAGGGCAAGCTGGCCGCCCTGACTGTCGTGGATCACCACATCCCCTTCCAGCAGTTGGCAATACTCGTGCTCTGTGTAGTGGATGGCCCAGCGGCCGGGCTCGCAGGCCCAAAAACCCACGTGAAACTGCTGGCTCGGATCCGAGTAGTGATTCCAGACCGTTTGCGCCGGGTTGCCCCCTTTAATACGCTCGGGGGCGGGCATCAGCGGGGCAGGGGCCGCCTCGTGGCGGTCGAGCAGGATCCAGTCGTTGAGGGTCTTCATGGTGCCTCCTTGGCAAGGATATAAAAGCGGGGCCATCCTGGCCCCGCGCTTGTTCGTTTTATTAAACGAGGTTGAGCATAACTTAAACGATGCGTCTCCCCTTGCCAAGCGCCGCAACGCTAAGGGTCAGAGCGGCTGCAAGCGGTGGATCACATGGCGGGCGAAGCCGCTGCCTGCCTCGTCGTAGACGTTGAACACCGCATCCACCCCCTGCTCCTGCAGGGAGGCAATATCATCCTCGAAGCGGACGATGGCGGCGATCTTGCCGTTGAATCCGTGGCTGCGCAGCTTCTTGATGGCGTAGAGGTTGCCCGAGTGGTGGGGCATCGCCAGCAGCACCAGGTTGACCTGATGGGAGAGCAGCACCTTGTCCCAGAAGTCGGTATCGGTGGCGTCGCCCTCAATGACGTTTATTCCCTGGGCGCGCAGGGTGGGCAGCTTCTCGCTGTCGTTCTCGACCCCGAGGATGACGTTGCCATATTTGTTCTCCAGCTCGAAGTAGGCCCCTTGGCCGATGCGCCCCATGCCAAGGATGATCACCTCGGCATCGCCGAGTTCGATGGGCCTCTCCTCCGGGTGCAGGGTGTTGGCCTGGATCCGGCGCAGCCAGCCGCCGAGTCTGTGGTAGATCCGCTCGCTCTGACTGTTGAGCGGCACCGAGATCATAAAGCTCGCCGCCAGCGCCAGCGAGACCGCCACCAGCCACTCGTGGGAGATCCAGCCCGCCTTGGCGACAATGGCCGCGACGATCAGACCAAATTCCGAGAAGTTGGTGAGCGCTAGGGTGGAGAGCAGGGCGGTACGCACCCGCAGGTGGGCGCCGCTGAAGACCAGATAGTAGAGGGCGCTTTTCAGCGGCAGGGCCAGCACCAGCGCCAGCGCCAGCAACATGGTGTCGTGGGTCGGCAGGCCGTTGAGACCGATGGTGAGGAAGAAGCAGACGAGGAAGAGGTCTTTGAGGTTAAAGAGCGCCTTGGCAAGCCCCGCTGCCGCCGGATGGGAGGCGAGCAGCATGCCGATGATCAGTGCCCCCAGATCCGGTTTGAGCCCGACCACTTCAAAGCCGGCCGCCCCCACCACAAGCGCCAGAAAGACGCCGAACAGTACCTGCAACTCGCCGTGACCGGTCCGCTCCAGGAGTTTGAACAGCAGGGGGCGCAGCAGTGGCAATCCCAGCACCCAGAGCGCCCAGATGCTGGGCCACTTGCCGCTGGAAAGCGTCAGAAGGGCCACCGCGAACACATCCTGCATGATCAGCACCCCGATGGCGAGCCGGGCGTAGAGGGCATTCATGTCGCTGCGATCCTCCAGCACCTTGACCGCAAAGACGGTGCTGGAGAAGGAGAGGGCAAAGCCCAGCAGCAATGCCAGCTTCCAGTCCAGCGACAGGGCGAGGTGGAGCCCCAGCCCCTTGCAGACCAGCAGGACCACGGTGAAGAGCAGGGTGGAGAGCAGCAGATGCAGACTGGTGGTACCCCACACATCCCGCCGCATCAGGGTCTTGATATTTAGCTTGAGACCGATGGTGAATAGCAGCAGGGTGACGCCGAGATCGGCCACCTCGCTCAGGGCGGGGGTATTGTGATAACCCATGCCGTTGAGGATAAAACCGGCGGCCAGAAAGCCGAGCAGGGGGGGCAAGCCAATCAGATTGACTACCATGCCGCAGCCAAAGGCCACGGCGATCAGAATGGGTTCCATAACAGGTCCAGCAAGGGCAGGAGCGTCCCGCCCTGTTTAACTCTTGGGTAGCGATTAGACGATATCGATGTCGACCACGGAGTCGAAAATATGGTTCGGTCGAAATGGCATGCGGTCGATATCCGCCACCTTGCTCACCCCGGAGAGCACCAGCACGGTTTCGAGACCGGCCTGGAAGCCCGCCAGAATATCGGTGCGCAGGTTGTCGCCTATGATGACGGTGTCATCGGAGTGAGCCTCCATCCGGTTGAGCGCCGCCCGTATGATCCAGGCGCTCGGTTTGCCGACATAAAACGGCTTCTTGCCGGTCATCCGCTCGATGGGGGCGCAAAGGGCGCCGCAGGCCGGATGCATCATGGGACCGTGGGTATCCGGGTTGGTGGCGATAAAGCGGGCCCCCTGATCCACGAACTTGGCACCCAGCTGCATCATGGTCCAGTTGTAGTTGCGGGTCTCGCCCACCACCACGAAGTCGGGGTCTATGTCGGTGATGGTGAAACCGGCCTTGTAGAGCTCGTGGGTCAGTGCCCCCTCGCCAATCACATAGGCCTTCTTGCCATCCTGGCGTTTGAGAAAATCGGCGGTGCCCATGGCGGAGGTATAGAAGCACTCCTCCGGCACCTCGATCCCGGCGGAGCGGAAGCGGTTTTGCAGATCTTTCTGGGTCTGGGCCGGGTAGTTGGTGAGGAACAGGAGCTTGCTGCCCTGCTCCAGCAGGCGCTGGACGAAACGGTCAGCACCGGGAATGAGGTCGTTGTTGTGCAATATGACACCGTCGATATCACAGATGACGCTTTTCTTCATGGGAACTCCTTGTATAGGGCGCAAGAGCGGGGCTATGACGGTTGCCAACGCTTAATATCTTCAATTAGTTATGTTGTTTTTGTGACGCCATTATAAGTCTGTTTGATGACAAGTCTCCCCCACAAACAGAGATAGGTGCACAATGAACAGAAGAGGGGAGGGATCCGCTCTGCGAGTGGCAGATCCCGTGGTCTGTGCGTTGATGGAGCCGTCATCATGGATAACTTTATTGCCGGTTTGCCCAAGCTGGAGTTGCACCTGCATATCGAAGGGACGCTCGAGCCTGAGCTGATGTTTGCCCTGGCCAAACGCAACGGGGTGGTCCTGCCCTGGCCCGATGTCACCAGCGTGCGCGCCGCCTACGACTTTGACTGCCTGCAATCCTTTCTTGACCTCTACTACCGTGGTGCCAGCGTGCTCATCACCGAGCAGGACTTCTTCGACCTCACCTGGGCCTATCTTGAGCGCTGCGTCGCCGACAAGGTGGTGCATGTGGAGATCTTCTTCGACCCGCAGACCCACACCGCCCGCGGTATCCCCTTTGCGACTGTGCTGTGCGGCATCGAGCGGGCGTTGCAGACCGGGGAGCGGGAGTTTGGCATCAGCTGGCGTCTCATCATGAGCTTCTTGCGCCATCTGAGCGAGGAGGAGGCGTTCGCCACGCTGGCAGAGGCCGAGCCCTTCCTCGCCCGCATTCATGGCATCGGCCTCGACTCGGGGGAGAAGGGCAATCCGCCCACCAAGTTTGCCCGGGTCTTTGCCCGCGCCAGAGCGCTGGGACTGCCGGTGGTGGCCCATGCGGGGGAAGAGGGGCCCGCCGACTACATCTGGCAGGCCATCCATGAACTGCAGGTGCGACGCATCGATCACGGGGTGCGTGCGGCAGACGATCCTGCACTGCTGCGCTATCTGGCCGATACCCGGCTGCCGCTCACCGTTTGTCCCCTCTCCAACACCCGGCTCAAGGTGTTTGACCGCATGGCCCATCACAACGTGCTTACCCTGCTGGAGCAGGGGCTCTGCGTCACCATCAATTCCGACGATCCCGCCTACTTTGGCGGTTACATGGCGGCCAACTTCCACGCCCTGGCCCATGACCTTGGCGCCAGCATGAATCAGCTCTGCCGCTTGTCGCTCAATGCCGTCGAGGCGAGCTGGCTGAGCCTGGCGGACAAGGCACTGCTCACCCGGGAGATCAGGATCTACGCTGCCTGTCACGGGGTCGCCCTCTACTAGTCTTGTGCAGTCGGCGGCATCGGCGACACAACACAGCAGGCCCGCCAGTGATGGCGGGCCTGCTGTGTGTTGATGGGCTGGGTGCCTGAATGGGCCGCTAACCGGTCTCAGGTTGATTGCGGCTCGGTGGCCTCTTGATAGATCGGATAGTCGATCAGTCCCGGCTCGCCACCACCGAACAGGGTGGCCGGATCGTGAGACGCCAGCGGATAGCCGTGGCGCAGCCGGTTCGGCAGGTCCGGGTTGGCGACGAAGGGGCGACCAAAGCCAATCATGTCGGCCCAACCGGCCTGGAGGGCGGCCCGTGCCCGCTTGCCATCGTACTTGCCCGCATAGATGAGGGTGTTGGGGAAGGCGTCCCGCAGCCCCTGTTTGAAGTTCTCCGGCATCAAGGGGGCATCGTCCCAGTCCGCCTCGGCGATGTGCAGGTAGGTCACATCCAGTTCTCCCAGCAAGCGGGCGGCGGCCAGATAGGTCTGCTGTGGGTTGGCATCGACGGTGCCGTTGAGGGTGGTGAGCGGCGCGAGGCGCACGCCGACGCGGTCGGCCCCGATCTCGGCGCAGACCGCCTCTGTCACCTCTTTCAAGAAGCGCAGGCGATTTTCCAGCGAGCCGCCGTAGTTGTCGGTGCGGGCATTGGATTCGGAATCGAGAAACTGGTTGATGAGATAACCGTTGGCGGCGTGCAGCTCTATGCCGTCAAAACCGGCGCGGATGGCGTTGCGGGCCGCCTGACGGAACTGGCCGATCACCTCGTCGATATCGCTCTGGGTCATGGCACGCGGGGTGACCGTCTCCACAAAGCCGGGTGCATCGCTGCCGTTATCGACGAACACCTTGACGCCCACGGCCTTGATGGCCGATGAGGAGATGGGCTGGGCGCCGCCCAGGTTGTCGGGATGAGTGACCCGGCCCACGTGCCAGAGCTGGGCGAAGATGGTGCCCCCCTTGGCATGGACGGCATCGGTCACCAGCTGCCAGCCAGCCACTTGCTCGGCGCTGTGGATCCCCGGGGTCCAGGCATAGCCCTTGCCCATGGGGTCGATTTGGGTGCCTTCGCTGATGATGAGGCCCGCCTCGGCGCGCTGGGCGTAGTAGGTGGCCATCATGGCATTGGCCACATCACCGGGCTGGCTGGCGCGGGAGCGGGTCATGGGGGGCATGACGATACGGTTGTTAAGGTGTAACTGGCCCAGGCGCAGCGGGCAGAACAGGTGATCGTGGCTCATCGTGAGTGCCTCATGGTGGGAGTGAGGCCACTCTATCCCTGCAGCTTGTTGTGAAAAAGAGGGGTAATTGCAGAAAAGAATTGCAGTGATGGCATCAATCCATCGGCACAGGGCCAGAATGGCGCTCGCTGGCTTGCCCGCGGGCATCTGAAGGAGACGGAATAAGCAAAGAGGGCCGAAGCGGCCCTCTTTGTTGACGCGGCCGGGCTCAGGCCCCCAGCAGCATGACCCGTACCCGCTCGATCCGGCGCTCGCTCACCTCGACCACCTCGAAGCAGAGTTGCTGCAGTTGCAGCTGCTGGCCAGGGGTGGGCAAGGAGCCGAAGTGAGAGAGCAGCATGCCCGCCAGGGTCACGTACTCGTCGCTCTCGCTCACCAGCCCCTCGTGCTCCAGCACCTGCTCCACATGGTGGATGTTGGTGCTGCCATTGATGAGCCAGCCTTCGCCATCACGCACCATGTCCGGGGTCTCGTCCTCGTCCGGCAGTTCGCCGACGATGGCCTCCAGCAGATCGTGGGTGGTGACCAGCCCCTGGATGACGCCAAACTCGTCGGAGACCAGGATCAGGCTCCCTTTGGCCTGACGCAGCTCTGCCAGCAGCCGGATCACGTTGATGCTCTGCGGCACTATGATGGGGTCGTTCTGCTTGGCCAGTTCGCTTAAGGGTTGCCCTTCGTTGAGGGCAAACAGCAGATCCCGCGCCTTGAGTACACCTATGACCTCGTCCAGATCACCGTCACAGACCGGGAACAGGCTGTGGGGCTCCCGTTGCAACACAGCGCGGATTTCCGCAGGCGAGTCGTTGACGTCGATCCAGGCCATGTCGGAGCGGGGAGTCATGATGGTGCGGATGGATCGCTCGGCCAGCGACAAGACACCGGTCACCATGTAGCGCTCCTCCTCGCCAAAGCTCACCGGGGCGGCGGCAGGGGCATCCAGATCATCGTCAGGCCTGTTCTGATACGTCTTGCTGCCCATCAGCTTGAAGATGGCTGCCGTGGTGCGCTCGCGCAGGGGCTGCTTGGCCTCGTGGCGCAGGGCGCTGCGCTGGGAAAGCTGGTTGAAGAACTCGATCAGCACCGAGAAGCCGATGGCCGCGTAGAGGTAGCCCTTGGGAATGTGGAAGCCAAACCCTTCCGCCACCAGGCTAAAACCGATCATCAACAGGAAGCTCAGGCAGAGCACCACCACGGTCGGGTGGGCGTTGACGAACTGGGTCAGGGGCTTGGAGGCGAGGACCATCACCAGCATGGCGATGGTCACGGCGGCCATCATGACGCCGAGATGTTCCACCATGCCTACCGCCGTGATGATGGAATCCAGCGAGAAGACGGCGTCCAGCACCAGGATCTGGGCCACCACAACGCCAAAACTGGCGTAGACACCGCTGTGGCCACCGGACCCCGGGTTGGCCTCCAGCCGCTCATGCAGCTCTGTGGTGGCCTTGAACAGCAGGAACAGGCCACCGCCCATCAGGATGAGATCCCGACCGGAGAAGACCAGTTCGCCGAGCTGAAGAAGGGGGGTGGTCAGGGTCACCAGCCATGACATCACGCTCAGCAGGCCCAGACGCATCAGCAGGGCCAGCGACAGGCCTATGATGCGCGCCTTGTCCCGCTGGGCGGGGGGCAGTTTTTTCACCAGGATGGCGATGAAGACCAGATTGTCGATCCCCAGCACGATTTCCAGAATGATCAGGGTAAACAGACCAATCCAGATGTGGGGATCCAGCAGCAATTCCATGTAATGACCTCAATAAAAAACAGACAGAGCGGGTGTCAGTGACGGCGAAAAATGGCCGTGGAGCACGAGGCGTGGGTGTTTTCAGAGGCGCTGGTGGAGCAATAACAGATACATTTTGACAGGGAGAAACGAAGGGTAACTTCGGGGATTGTCCATGATGGGCAATAAAACCTCGGGTTAAGAATGAGCCCTGATAATAACGGCTGGCGGCAGTTTGGCAAGGGGCTGTTATGAAGATGTGATAATGGCGAGGAGGCGGCCAGGCTGCGCCTCCCGTTCGGCTATTTACAACCAGCGTTCTTCGTGGGTGAAGCAGACCGAGAGCCAGGCATCCCCCAAGGCATCGCCGATGCGAGACCAGAGCTCATGACGCAGGGCATCCTGACGCGCCACAGGCCACTCCTGTCCTATCGGCACCAGAATGTTGATTTCGAGATCGAAACGGCGGCCGCTTTTGGCCAGATGGCTGTAACACCGGATGCCGTGGCGCTGGCCCAACGCCTCTATCTCCTGATCGATGAGCTCTGGAATATACCCCTCGGGGGCGATCTTCAGCACTTCTCGCAGACTGTGACCAAGCACTTTGATGGGAACGATAGCGGCACACACGGCCAGCAGTGAGACCAGGGCGGGGTCGATATAGTGGTTGAATTGATCGTAGCCGATAGCACTCAATCCCATCGCCACCAGAAAACCCACCAGCAGGGTGGTACTTAAAATAGTATCAACCAGCCACTCTTGGGAATCGACTCGCACCAGTTCCGAGTTGAACTGTTTTGCTAACTCCACTTCTATAAAATACATCAGAGAGCACAAGACAGTAGCGATGGTTGACGCGATCAAAGCGTGACCAAGGCTAATCTCACGGCCACCAGATAACAGGGTCGTTATGCCGCTATAGAGTGCGGCCAGACAGAGCAGTAGAATAATGGTGCCGTTAATGAAATTGGTGATGGGTTCAAAGTGGGCGTAGCCATACTGGAAACGGTCATCATCGGGGCGGGTAACGAGGTAGGCGGTCACCAGACCCAGGCCCGTCATACCCATACTGAATAAGCTAAAAAAGCCGTCGAGCATGATGGCATTGGAGCCGACCAGCAGGCCATAGCCGATACCGAAAATGGCAAAAAAAATACTACAGAATAGGGACAGGGTTAACGCCTGCTTTTCAGTGGTAATGAACTTATTAATGACTTTACTGAGCATATAGCTGTGATGAGCCATATAAATTCCTCCTTTCAAATGGTGAATATAGCCAAGTGCAAGCGGTTTTCTAGCTGATATACTGCCCGCTCACATGTGAGCGGACTGGCCTGTGCGCCCCAAAGAGGCGGCTGGCCAGTCGTTGTCGCCGGCGTGCCGGCATCAAGCAAAGGATGGGAACAAGGATTCATGATCCCGAGACTCGATTACCAGGACAGTTTGTCACCCGCAACCCTGCAGTTTCTTGAGTTGCTAGAGCTCCGAGCATTTCGTGGTGATATCGAAAAATCTTATGCAAGCCGGTTGGCGATGGCGACGGATAACAGCGTCTATCAGGTAGTACCTCAGGCGGTGCTCTATCCGCGCAGCGCGGATGACATTGCGGTGATGCTCAAGCTGGCCCGGGAGCCTATGTTTGCTGCCTTGAGTTTCTTCCCTCGTGGCGGCGGAACCGGCACCAATGGTCAATCCTTGGGCGGCGGCATTATCGTCGATCTCTCGCGCCATATGAACCAGATCATGGAAATTAATCTGGAAGAGGGCTGGGTGCGCGCCCAGGCCGGTGTGGTGAAAGACCAGCTCAACGCCTATCTCAAACCCCACGGTTACTTCTTCTCGCCGGATCTCTCCACCTCCAATCGCGCCACTCTTGGGGGCATGGTCAACACTGATGCCTCCGGGCAGGGGTCGCTCGTATACGGCAAGACCTCGGATCATGTGCTGGGCTTGAAAGCCGTGCTGGAGAATGGCGACATCATGGCCACAGAGCCGGTCAATGGTTCCCGTCTTGAAGACAAGCTGGCGCTCGAGAGTCGCGAGGGGGAGATCTATCGCACCCTCTATCGCATCGGCCGCGAGCGCCGCGCCGACATAGAGGCGACCTTCCCCAAGCTCAACCGCTTTCTGACCGGTTACGATCTCAAGCATCTCTATCAGCCCGACAGCGACACCCTGGATGTGAGCCGGGTGCTGTGCGGCTCGGAAGGATCGCTTGGCTTTATCACCGAAGCCAAACTCAACATCACCCTCATACCGCGCTACCGCACCCTGGTCAACGTCAAGTACGACAGCTTTCCGTCGGCTCTGCGCAACGCCCCCTTTATGGTTGAGGCGCAGGCCCTGTCGGTGGAGACGGTGGACTCCCGGGTGCTGGGGCTGGCCCGTGCCGACATCATCTGGCATTCGGTCAAGGCCTTCATTGAGGACGTGCCCGGCAAGGATCTGCAAGGGCTCAATATCGTCGAGTTTGCCGATACCGACGAGCAGGAGCATCAGGCCAAGGTGACCGAGCTGTGCCGCCGCATCGATGGGCTGCTGGCGAAAGAGGAGGCGGGCATTATCGGCTATCAGGTGTGCAGTCACCTGCCGAGCATCGAGACTATCTACGCCATGCGCAAGAAGTCGGTAGGGCTGCTTGGCAACGCCGAGGGGCGCAAGAAGCCAGTGGCCTTCACCGAAGACACCGCCGTGCCGCCGGAATCCTTGGCGGATTTCATCATGGAGTTTCGCGCCCTGCTGGATGCCCATGGCCTCGACTACGGTATGTTCGGTCACGTCGATGCTGGCGTGCTGCACGTGCGGCCTGCATTAGACTTGTGCGACCCGGAGCAGGAGGTGTTGCTTCGGCGCATCTCGGATCAGGTGGTGGCGCTCACCGCCAAATATGGCGGCCTGATGTGGGGGGAGCACGGCAAGGGCTTTCGCTCAGAATACAGCCCCGCTTTTTTTGGCGAGCTGTGGGAAGAGTTGCAGCGGGTCAAGGGGGCCTTCGACCCCGACAACCGCATTAACCCGGGCAAGATCTGCATGCCTTATGGTAGCGGGGCGCCGCTTGTGTCAGTGGACGGGCCCAAGCGCGGCAAGTTCGACCGCCAGATCCCGATTGCGGTGCGGGAAAGCTACACCCGCGCCATGGATTGTAACGGCAATGGCCTCTGCTTCACCTTCGAGACCGACTCCCCCATGTGCCCCTCGGTCAAGATCAGCCGTGATCGCCGCCACTCCCCCAAGGGGCGGGCGGGCCTGATGCGCGAATGGCTGCGTCAGCTGGCAGAGCAGGGCTTCGATCCGCTGGCCGAGGAGGTGGCGCTGCAAAGCGGCGGTCTGCGCTTCAAGAGCATTGTCGACAAGTTTCGCAACACCCTGGCCCGCGCCCGCGGCCAGTATGACTTCTCCCACGAGGTGATGGAGGCGATGGAGGGGTGCCTGGCGTGCAAGGCCTGCACCAGCCAGTGCCCCATCAAGGTGGATGTGCCCACCTTCCGTGCCCGCTTCATGCAGCTCTACCACAGCCGCTATCTGCGTGGCCCCAAGGATTACTTCGTCGGCACCGTCGAGAGCTATGCGCCACTGCTGGCCCGGGCGCCGAAACTGGTCAACTTCTTCCTGGAGAAAGAGTGGGCCCAGAAGGCGACCGAGAAGAGCATCGGCATGGTGGATGTGCCCCTGCTCTCCGTGCCCACCCTGGCCGAATCCCTGCACGATAACAAGGCGCGCTATTTCGACCTGCCGGGCCTTGAGGCCATGAGCCCCGAGCAGCGTGCCCACGTGGTGCTCATAGTGCAGGATCCCTTCACCAGTTATTACGACGCCCCCGTGGTGCGTGACCTGGTGAAACTCGCCAGCAAGCTTGGGCTGCAACCTTATCTGCTGCCATTCAAGCCCAACGGCAAGCCCCAGCACGTGAAGGGGTTCCTGCGCGCCTTTGCCCGCACCGCGGCCAACAGCGCCCAGTTCCTCAACAAGATAGCCGCGCTGGGTATCCCCATGGTGGGAGTGGATCCTTCTCTGGTGCTCTGTTATCGCGACGAGTACGCCAAGGCCCTTGGCTCGGCCCGTGGCGACTTCCAGGTACTGTTGCCTCAGGAGTGGCTGCTCTCACTGCCGGCGCCTGAGCCCAAGACGGCGACCAAGGAGCAAGGAGATCGTCAGGCAGACGAGCCCTGGTATCTGTTTGCCCACTGCACAGAGAAGACCGCCAAGCCGTCGACTCACGGCGACTGGGGCACCTTGTTCCAGCGTTTTGGGGCCAGCTTGCAGCCTGTCTCTGTGGGCTGCTGCGGCATGGCCGGCACCTATGGCCACGACGCCAAACAGGTGGACAATTCCAAGGGGATCTATGGGCTTAGCTGGGCAGAGCCGCTCTCGCGTTTGCCCAAAGATCGCTGCCTGGCCACCGGTTACTCGTGCCGTAGCCAGGTCAAGCGGATGGAGGGGGAGAAACTGAAGCATCCGCTGCAGGCCCTGCTGGGACTGCTCTGATGCTGACGTTGCCGAAACGGTTTCGGGTGCCGCAAGCTTTTCGGCACCCGCGTTTCTTGCTGTTGCCAGCCACCTCCGCTCAGGCGGTGGTGGAGTTTGTGGCTATGTTGCGCGAGCGCGAGCAGCTCCATCAGCTGTTTCGCCCGGATGACGTCTGGCCTTCTGCCCAGTTCAGTCTGAGCCAGCACGAGGGGGATCTGGAGTGGCAGCGGTCCGAGTTTCTGGCCAAGCGCTCCTTTGCCTATGGCCTCTGGAGCCCGGATCGGGAGCCGCAATTTTGGGGCGGGGTCTATCTCTACCCCTCGGTCCTGCCGGAGGTGGCGGTGGAGCTCTTCTTCTGGAAGGTGGCCGAGGCATCCCTCACCGATGCTGAACTGGAAGCCGAGCTGCGGGTATGGCTTGGCAAGGTGTGGCACTGGTCCGAGCCTTGGCTGCCGGGGCGCGATCTGCCTTGGGCCGAATGGCCCGGCGTGACCTATCCCTGGTGAGAGTCCGGCATCAGGGCTTGGCTTGGCAAGATGCCCCCTGATCGGGGCATCTTTCTTTCTGACTTTTTTCGCCGACATTGCTCGTGTATAACCCGTTGATCACATAAGGAGTCTGCTCGTCATGAGTCAAGAAAACAGCGCTATCTGGCGCAAGCCCATGAGCCTGGAGGGGCTCAATGCCAGCTCCCACAACACCCTGATGGCCCACTTGGGCATCGTCTACACGGCCTTTGGCCCCGACTGGCTGGCGGCCACCATGCCGGTGGATCACCGCACTCATCAGCCCCTTGGCATGCTCCATGGCGGCGCGTCCGTGGTGCTGGCGGAGACGTTGGGGTCGCTGGCTGCCAATATGGCGGTCGGACCGGACAGCTACTGCGTGGGACTGGAGGTGAATGCCAACCACTTGCGGGCCAAGCGGGAAGGGGTGGTGACAGGGCGTTGCTCGCCACTGCATCTGGGGGCAACGACCCAGGTGTGGCAGATTGAAATGCGGGACGAACGTGGGCGTTTATTGTGTACCAGTCGATTGACCATGGCAGTGCTCAAACACAAGCGGGGCAAGGACTCCAGCGAGGAGTGATCTGCAATAACGCACCATGCGTGCAAAATAAGCAAGCCATAGTCGCAAGATCCCTCTATAATTGCCAACGTCTTGAGAGGCTTATCACATTTTTCAAGACAGCAGAACAAAGTGGCGCTATAATCGCCGCCTTTTTGCTATTCCGCGGTGCTTAGCCGCCTGCCTTAATCTGGAAGAATCTATGTCTGATACCGAACAACTGCCCCTTTTTAGTGAGCTTGGACTGGCCGCGCCTGTATTGAAAGCGCTGCAGGACGTGGGCTATGAGCGCCCGTCACCGATCCAGGCCGCAGCAATTCCCCACCTGATGGCGGGACACGATCTGCTGGGGCAGGCGCAAACCGGTACAGGGAAGACCGCTGCTTTTGCCTTGCCTCTGTTGTCTCGTCTGGAAGCTGGTAACCGCAATACCCAGGTTTTGGTGCTGGCACCGACCCGTGAACTGGCGCTGCAGGTTGCCGAGGCGTGCCAACGTTACGCCAAGCACATGCCGGACTTCCATGTCCTGCCCATCTACGGTGGTTCCTCTTACGAAACCCAGACCCGCGCCCTGCGTCGTGGTGCTCAGGTTGTCGTCGGTACCCCTGGCCGTGTGATGGACCTGATCCGTCGCAAGAACCTGGACCTCTCCGGCCTGAAAGCCCTGGTACTGGACGAAGCCGATGAAATGCTGCGTATGGGCTTCATCGACGACGTGGACTGGATCATGGAGCAGTGCCCGAGCACTCGTCAGGTTGCGCTCTTCTCTGCCACCATGCCGGACCAGATCCGTCGTGTTGCCCAGAAGCATCTGAAGCAGCCGAAAGAGATCAAGATCATCACCAAGACGTCCACTGCACCGACCATCCGCCAGCGCTACTGGCAGGTAACCGGTCTGCACAAGCTGGACGCCATGACCCGTCTGCTGGAAGTCGAGCCGTACGAAGCCGTACTGGTCTTCGTGCGCACCAAGAACGCTGCCGAAGAGCTGGCTGGCAAACTGGCTGCCCGTGGTCACGCCTGTGAAGCGCTGCACGGTGACATCCCGCAGAAGCTGCGTGAGCGTACCGTCGACAAGCTGCGTCAAGGCCAGCTGGACATTCTGATCGCCACCGACGTTGTCGCCCGTGGTCTGGACGTTGAGCGCATCACTCACGTGGTGAACTACGACATTCCGTACGATACCGAATCCTACGTACACCGTATCGGTCGTACCGGCCGTGCAGGTCGCAAGGGTGAGGCCATCCTGTTTGTTGCTCCCCGTGAACGCCGCATGCTGCGCGCCATCGAGCACGCTACTCGTCAGGCCATCGAGCCGATGAAGATGCCGAGCACCGAGGACATCAACCAGCACCGCATGACCAAGTTCAAAGAGCGCATCCGGGAAACCATGATGGGCGAAGAGCTTGAGATCTACCACAACCTGGTGAATGAGCTGATCGAAGAAGATTCTGCCGATCCGCTGGAGCTGGCTGCCGCATTGGCCAAGCTGGTGCAGGGTGACCAACCGCTGCTCCTGGATGATTCCATCCCTGAGCCGCAGTTCAACCCGAGCAACGATCGTGGTGGCCGTGACTTCGAACGCCGTGACGGTGGTCGTGACTTTGCCGACCGTGGCGATCGTCCTGCCCGTCGCATGCCGTCCCTCGAGCCGCGTCCGCTGAAAGACAATCCTGACGTAGAGATGGAGCGTTACCGCGTAGACGTGGGTGCCCATCACGGCGTCAAGCCGGGCCAGATCGTGGGCGCCATCGCCAACGAAGCGAACATCGAGAGCCGTTTCATCGGTAACATCGACATCGCCGATGACTTCTCCACCGTCGATCTGCCGAAAGGCATGACCGCTGATGTACTGGAAGTGATCAAGAAAGCCCGTGTTTGTCAGCGTCCGCTGATGATCACCCGCTATACCGAAGTGCCGGCTGGCAGCAACACCGCCCCCCGTCCTCCGCGTAGCGATCGTCCCTTCAACAAGGACCGTCGCCCCAGCGGTGACCGCCCGTTCAACAAGAGCGGGGAGCGCCGTGAAGGTGGCTTCAACAAGGATCGCAAGTTCGGTGGCAACAAGCGCCGCGACAGCTAAGTCCTGATAGTCTTGATAAAAAGGCCGCTCATCGAGCGGCCTTTTTGTTGCCTGTCATGTGGCTGGCCAGGGGGACTGGCCCCGTTCAAGCGGCCGGGATGGTGTTCGCCAGGGAGAGCCAGCATATTGCCTCTGCCTCTGCCTCTGCCTCTGCCTCTGCCTCTGCCTCTGTCCTCCAGTCTGTAACGCCAGTGTTGGGGCAAGCAGCTGACGGCTGTGACACCCAGGCCAGGGCATATGATTATTATCCCGATCCAAGCTAGCGCCTGCCAGCAGGATACCCGCGTCAATCCCAGGCTGGAGGACGGGTCGCACATGATGGACAACAAAAAGGCGACCCTGAGGTCGCCTTTTGCGTGTCTGCATCTATCTTGTCCGGTGGCTCAGAGCACCATGGCGGCAATCCAGCCGAAGAGGATGAGCGGGATGTTGTAGTGGATGAAGGTGGGCACCACGCTGTCCCAGATATGGTCGTGCTGGCCGTCGGCGTTGAGGCCGGAGGTGGGGCCGAGCGTCGAGTCGGAGGCGGGGGAGCCCGCATCCCCCAGTGCGCCGGCCGTACCGACCAGGGCTATGATGGCCATGGGCGAGAAGCCGAGGTGGATGCACAGCGGCACATAGATGGTGGCTATGATGGGCACGGTGGAGAAAGAGGAGCCTATTCCTATGGTGATCAAGAGGCCAACCAGCAGCATCAGGAAGGCGGCGAGGCCCTTTTGATCCCCGATCACCGCGGAGACGGACTGCACCAGGCTCTCCACCCCGTGGGTCGCCTTCATCACGGCGGCGAAGCCGGCGGCCGAAATCATGATGAAGCCGATGAGGGACATCATGCGCACGCCTTGGGTGAAGGCGTCCTGACTCTCGCGAAACTTGATGACCCCTCCGCAGGTGAAGATGACAAAACCGGCCAGCGCCCCCAGCACTATGCTGTTGGTCATCAACTGCAGCCCCAGGGCCACGCCGATGGCCAGCAGGGCCACCCAGATGTGGTTGAGGTTGAGCTCGACGGATTCGGGTTCGGCGGCCAGGATCTTGCCCATGTCATACTGGCGTGGCTTGCGGTAGCTGATGAAGACAGCGATCAAGAGACCGATGAACATGCCCAGTACCGGAATGGCCATCGCCAGTGGCAGCTGGCCGTGCTCGACCGGCACGCCGTTGTCGATCAGGTTCTTGGCCAGGATGTTATTGAGGAAGATGCCGCCAAAACCGACCGGCAACAGCATATAGGTCGCAGTCAGGCCGAAGGTGATGACGCAGGCCACCTGACGGCGGTCGATCTGCATCTGGGCCATGACGTGCAGCAGCGGCGGGATCAGAATAGGAATGAAGGCGATGTGGACCGGGATCAGGTTCTGGGAGGAGATGGAGACCGCCAACACTGAGGTGAGCAGCAGGCTCTTGACCCAGAGGATGCGAGAGCTGCTGGCATCCTTGCCCAACTGGCTGATCACCTTGCGGGCCAGCAGGTCGGTGATCCCTGAGCGGGAGATGGCGACCGCAAAGGCCCCCAGCATGGCATAGGAGAGGGCGATTTCGGCGCCGCCACCCAGACCACCGGTAAAGGTGCTGAGGGTCTCCTGCAGTGAGAGTCCACCGATCAGGCCGCCGACGATGGCGCCGATGGAGAGGGAGACCACCACATTGATCCGCAGCAGGCTGAGCACCAGCATCAGCGCAACCGCGATAACAACAGGATTCATTTGATTTCCTTATGGATTGTGTAGCTGTCTGTCATGTGAAAGGCCGTTAGTTTGCGAAAAATGTGACAAATGTCGAGTAAAAAATCAGGCAAAATGCCTATTGGCAGCATTCCTGGCTGACCCGGGGGGCCAAGGTGGGTGTGGGGGTGAAAAACGGCTTTGTATGGCCCTGATTTCGCTATTCTGGTCAAACCAGATTGATCTCGCCAACCCAATAGAAGAAGGCTGCCAGGGCAGCCTTCTTGCTTATTGCTCGTGCCGGTTATTCGCTCGCGTCGTCGTCGGCGGGGGCATCATCCGGATGGGCCGGTGGCCAGCCACCCAGGCTCTTCCAGCGGTTGACGATGTGACAGAACAGCTCGGTGGTGCGTTCTGTGTCATACAGGGCGGAGTGCGCCTCTTTATTGTCAAATGGGATGCGGGCGCTCTGACACGCTTTGGCCAGTACGGTTTGTCCCAGTGCCAGACCGGAGAGGGCGGCGGTATCGAAAGTGGCAAACGGGTGGAACGGATTGCGCTTGAGGCCGGCGCGCTCGGCGGCGGCCATCACGAAGCCGTGATCGAAGGTGGCGTTGTGGGCCACTATGATGGCGCGGCCACAGTCGTGCTCCTTCATCCCCTTGCGAATGCCCTTGAAAATCTCGGTCAGCGCTTCTCTCTCGCTGACGGCACCGCGTAGTGGATTGAAAGGATCTATGCCGGTGAACTCCAGCGCCGCCTTCTCCAGGTTGGCGCCTTCGAATGGCTCGACGTGAAAATGAAAGATCTGGTCGGGCAGAAGCCAGCCATCCTCATCCATCTTGAGGGTATAGGCGGCGATTTCCAGCAAGGCGTCGGTTCTGGCATTGAACCCGGCGGTTTCAACATCGATGACGACGGGGTAAAAGCCACGAAAACGGCCCTTGAGGGTGTGAACAGCGTCGGTCATGGTATCTCGGTCGGCGTGAAATGAGGCGGCATTATGGCAAAAAAGCCGGCCCTTGTCCCTCATCCGCAACCATGAGACAGGTGTCTGATTCTATTATCGACACGCGGGCTTATCATTGACCACGTCAGGGAGCGCGATGAAGACGCTGGGAGTGGCGCACAAGATGTTGCCGGTGGTCTGCCTGCCATTGCTGGCTTCGCGGTTTTACGATGGCGACGCAGGTGCAACCGCTACCTCACCGACGACATACACTCCCCGTGATAACCATACGCGAGGTGTACGAGGGCCATCGTTTGTACTCGGACACCTTACAGCAGAACAGCGCCGAGCGGGAGTTATGGTCATTTCTGGTGTACGGAGGGATAGAAGAGGTGGCGTATCCTGCTGATTGATTCCCGCGAAGAATCTCAATCAACAGAGGTGATACGCCATGACTAATTCTACCCTCAGAGCCCTGC